>QIHU01000635.1 GCA_003231035.1 Acidobacteriota bacterium | reverse complement strand
GCGCGCTGCTAGGAGCGGTTCCCGAGGTCGAGTGAAACGGGCACGTTCCCGTCAGCTGTCCTCCGCCCGCGGGGTGTCGGTCACTGAGTTGGTCAGGTTACGGAGCCGTCTCTTCCAGCCTAAAAGTGGTGGCGATCTGGCCCTTGGCGACGCACATGATGACGCTGGCGACGATCCCTAGGAGTACCGCCCTAGGAGCCCGTAGTGAAACTCGTCCTGGCTCCGAGCGGGTCTCTGCCCGTGACTCCGCGTTGGAAAATCCTCAGCGAACTCCGCCCTGACATCGGGCCAGCTCCAGAGAAAGCAGGCCACTCAGGTGTCCACCGCAGTCGATCGCGCGCTCGCCTATCTCGCACCCCGCCTCAACCTGACCTCGCAACCCTACGCCCTGGCCACCTACACGCAGGCCGCACTGGCCCGCGACGGCGACCACACCAGAGCCCAAGAAGCGGCCCGCAAGCTCGCTGCCCTTGCCCAGCGGCAGGGCAGCGGCCTCTTCTGGCATCTGCGCACCAATACCACTTTCCACGGCTGGGGACGAGCCGGACGGCTGGAGACCACCGCCCTGGCTGTCGAGGCGCTGGCGGCGGCGGAGGGAGCCAGCCGAAGGATCGAACTCAACCGGTGCCCAAACTTTGCGTCCATCGTTCGACCCATCGCAAGGCGCTGATGCAGAATATCTTGCGAAGAGTGTGTCACCTGTTCTGTAGCACTGCCAGGGGGTCGCTCAGCAAGCCTCAGAAGTGAAAAGTCCCCAACCCGGTCTGCACCGCCTCGTTGGCTTCGAGCTGGCGGGAAAAAGTGGTGAAGTCCAGCGGGATTTCGCCGCCGACCGCGGAGTCGGCGACGATGACTTGGGTGCCGGTGGGGGTGCCATCGCCGCTGATCCGGGTGACGATACGGACGTGGACGATTTGGTTGTCGCGTACGCCGTCGTCGCCGATGGTGAGCAGCGGGCCGGAGGGCAGTAGGCGGGCGATGCCTTGGGGGCTGAAGCTCTGGGGGCCTTCTTCGACCAGGCGCAGGGCGGCCATGAAGGCGCGGAAGTCGATCGGGCTGAGGGCTTCGTCGCGATCGAAGCGGGCGCGCCAATCGCCGCCCAGGCCGTCGAGCACGGTCTCTACGCTCTGCGAGGTGCGCAGTTGCCAGGAGCGCATCATGGCACCGGCCGTCGCCCAGCAGACCCGGATAGAGCGTTGTTTGAGCGGTGAGATCGGGGGGTCGATCTCGACTTCGAGAGCCTTTTCTCCGACCCGATTCTTGGTCTCCAGCTCGACGCTGCCTTGCGGCCCCGTGACCCGCACGGAGCCTCGCTTGGCCTCCGTGGCGCGGTCAATGGCGCGTTGCACGGCGCGGCTCTTAGTGGGGCTCTCGGCGTTCGACCCCTTCTCGCCGATGGCGCGGCTGAAGAGATCTTCGGTGAGGCGTTGGGCGCTGGGTCCGTCGGTGAGGCCCTTGTCGCGGGCGCTCTTGATGGCGTCGAGGTTGCGGTCGAGCTCGCGGCCCTGGAAACGCTGCTGGGCCAGGGTCGCGGCGCGGCTGGCGAATTCCTGGCTCGCCTTGAGGGATGATTTCAGGGCTTGCGCGGCGTTCTGCTGATTGAGGGCGAGGCCGGTCAGATCCTTGAAGACGTTGTTGGTGCCGAGGGCCTGGACCGCGGCGTCGAGGCCGGTGGGATCCGGCGCCTTGGGGACCTGCCGCAGGCGCACCAGGGCGTCCGGGAAGGCGTCGGATGCCAGCGACGGAGGGGCCTGCCTTCGGCTGCCGGTGGAGAGCGCTCCGATGGCCGTCGGGCGGTCCGGGATCGGCTCTTCTTCCCAACGCCAGAAGCGGGTGTCGTCGATCGTCTCGCAACTATTGCAACGCCCCATGACCGCCTCGGCGAAGACTCCGGAAGTGGGCAGGCTGATGCGCATCGGCCGCGCCGCCTCGACGGCGTAGAGGTGGCGTAGATCCTCCAGGGTGGCCACCGCGAACTCGTAGGTGGTGTCGAGCTTCTGGCCCGGCGCCACCGGCATCACCAGGCTATTGCCAACGATGCCGATGACCCGATTCTCCACCACCGAGGCGACGCTCCTGCCGCCGGCATCCGGGGCGATCAGGCCGTCGAGGAGTAGGAAGCGCCGATTGGGATCCATATTCAGCCAGATCGCCCGATGATAGTGCTCGACATGCTCGTTGAGATGCTCCAAGAGCTTCTCGGCGTAGCGCCGGTCGCGCAGCCGCGGATTGCGCTTTTCGCGCCGCGTCAGGGGGGTGGCGATCTGCACCGTATCCTCGCCGCTATCGCGCAGGCTGAGGTCGTTGAGCACCCGGCGGTCGCGAAATAGCGTGCCCGAGAAATGCGCCGTGCGATAAGACATCGTCGCCGAATCGACGCGCAGCGCCGCCCCGGCCGGCAGCGAGGTCACGCCGTCGAAGAGCAGCTCGACACGGCGCACGGCGGCGCGGCTGACGTTGGGCAGCGGCGAGGCGATGCGCAGGCTGACTAGGAGCGATCGGTTGTCGCGATATTGGCTGACCAGGGTCGAATCAACGTTGAGGGCCAGCGGCGCGCCGCTCTGGCGATGCAGGCGTAGGCCGAGCTTCTCCAGCAACCGTTGCGCGATAGCCGGGGCGATGCGCGCCTCCCAGGTCGCCTCGCGGTCCTCGGGATTGAGCCCCCCCAGATTGCGCTCCCAGGTGGCCTGGCCATTGTCCGGCCCGAGGAGGTCCTCGTCCTCGTAGGCGGACCAATTGGCCGCCACGAATTCGTCGTCCTCGTCGTCCGCCGGGCGCGGCAGAGTGAGCCGCATGCGCAGCTCCGCATCGAGGTGCAGCAGTCGCTCGTCGGCGTAGCGCGCCGGCGGATAGTCGGCCCCGTCCCAATTGTCGCGCCGCCGCTCGAGGGCGCCGAAGGCCCAACGCAGCTGCGGCGAGCGCAGATGCAGCGCCAGCGGCTCGCGCCAGCGCAGCGCTTTGTCGGTGTTGAAGGCGGCGATCGAGAAGGGGACGAAGAGGCATTCTTGGACGTGGGCCAGCTCCTGGGAGACCTGCAGATGCCGCAAGACTTCGAAATATTCCACCGTCACCGCGTGGCAGTGGTTGTAGTTGGCGACGACCTCGGTCTGGGCCCGTACCGACTCACCCTGGCGGGCGGTCTGCACCACCGTGGAGCGCTGCGAGCGAACCGCGCTGGCCGCTTGTTGGGTGCGGTCGCGGACCCGATTGAGGGCCAGGCCGGAGACCGAGCGGGCCGAGGTCTGCGAGGCGGTGGAGCCCGCCGACGAGACACCGCCGGCGGCGCCGAAGACCAAGGGACCGATGAAGCCGCCGATGGCCCCGCCGACGCTCGACACGTCGGCATGGGAGCGGCCGTCGAGGCGCTCCGAGAGGGTGGAGCGGATGATGTCGCTCAAGTCGCGGTCGCGGCTGAGCTGCGCCGTCACCTGTTCGCGGGCGACGCGGCTGGCGCGCCGTGTCGAGACCTCTTCGCGGTCCCAATCGAGGACCGAGACCAATTTCTGCTGACCCGGGGCGAGGGGCAAGGAATACAGCAGATCTCCCAGCGAATAACCGTCGGCGCGCCATACCTGCTTGATGCTCAGCAGGTGGCCATGGGCGATGGTCGTCGCCTGATAGCGATCCGGGATGTCGTCCCAATCGACCTGCCGGGAATCGCTCAAGGTGAAGCGGCCGGAGCCGCTCTCTACGAGCTGCCCCACGGCGCTGCGGAAACGCCGCACGATACTGCTCTGTTCGGCCTCGAGGAGGCGTAGCGGCGTCAGGTCGCGGCTATCCCGGGCCAGCTCGATGAGCACCGAGGGCTCGATCTCGACCGGCTGCTCACTCTGCGCCCGCGCTTCGAGGACGGCATCGAGGGCGTCCCTGGCCGGCGCCTCGCCGCCCTGGAAGATGGCTCCGAGGTCGATGCCCGGAGTCAATGCGGCGGCGCGCTCCAAGCCGGCGGCCAAGGGGCTGCTCCGGGAGGTGGCGAGGAGGGCGCGCAGCGAGGCTCTCTCCGTCTTGAGCGCCGCCTCACCGAGGTTCACGATCTCAATCGGGTCGACCTCGCCGCCGGCCAGCTCGGAGGTCACCTTGAAGGTTTCGGGCCGCGCCTTGGCGAGGGCGGCGAGGCGGCCGACGAGCCCCGGCGGCACCTTCGGCGGGGGCGGCGGATGCGGCGGGTTGAGGGCCGGCTGGGTGGTCCGCACCACCGCCTGATAGACCACCTCTTCCACCGTGCGGTCGGGGAGGGTGAAGTCGACGCAGCGGCCGGCGTCGGCGGCGAAAGTCTCGGGATTCTCCGCCAGGTCGACGGCGTCCGGTGCGCGCGGCGGCGCCTCGGGGCATTGGCAGTCCTCGTCCTTGACAGGCGGCTCCGGCAGAGCCGCGAGCACGACGACGATCTGGCGCGGTAGGCGATCGTCTTCGAGGCCGATCGGCACCGGCTCACCGCCGGAGACCACCGCGAAGGCCTCGGCGAGGGTCTCCTCGGGCCAAGGGCCGGAGAAATAGCCGCCGGAAGCCGTCTCTGCGACGCTCACCGGGGCCGCCTTCTCGTCCCCCGTCCGCGCCGCCCAGATCACCACCACTAGTCCCGCCGCAGCGCTGTTTCCAGCGGTGTCGATCACCCGCCCCGTATAGCGCAGCTGGGCGCCCAGGGCCGGTTCGCCGCTGGGCTCCACCGTGGTCGGGGTGGCGAGGCGGACCGGCAGTCTCAAGAGGCGGCCGCCGCCCCGCGGCGACACCTCGAGGGAGCCCGCCACCAGCCCGTCCGGGCGCAACGCCCTGAGTGTGATCGGCGAGTTGCGCGGCGACGGGGGCGGCGGCAGGATGATCTCGAAAGCCCCATCCGCCGCCGCGGCCGTCGTCTTCGTCGCCCGGCGGCGCACCGCGGTGGCCTCTTCGCCGTTGTCGCCATCCCCTCCCACCACCACGGTCTCGAGATATTCCGCGACCACCCGGAAACCCGTGAAATCCGCTTCGGCCTCGGCGATCAATCGTCCCTTGAGTTTCATTTCACTACCGCCTCAGCTCGGGTTGTCGGAGAATTCATGACCGGTGGCGATCAGCGGTCTGTCGGCGTAGCCCACCGAGACCTCGTCGCCGGGGGTGGGGATCTTGGGTAGGAGGCCTTGCACACCGGCTACGTCGGCCTCGTCGGTGATCAAAGTCACGAGCATCTGGGCGCGCTGCTCGCCGACCTCTACCACGATGGGCAAGGCGCGAGCCTCGAACCCCTCCCCTTCGACGATGACGCGCATTTTCCAACGGTCGAGCAGCTCGGCCGGCACATCCTCAAGGGCTTCGAATCTGACATTATCGACTTGCATAGGCCTCGTCCTCAAGACTCGATCAGCTCGATTGAGTCGATGAAAATATGTTGCGGGAAGTTGGCCTGCGGGGTGATCTCCAGTTTGCGGATGTTTTTGAGAACGGTCTCGGCCTCCCCCGGATCCACGCCTTGAGGCGGTAGGAGATACGACATCGTTTCGAGCCGCTGCACCGAGAGATTCTCGACTTTTTTGATCAACCCGGCGCCGAGATCGCTCGGGATCCTCTTGGCGACTCGGAACTCTTTTGTACTGACGATGGTGGTGACTCTATGCTCACCGTCGAGGGGCGACGGCGTGGTCCCGGTGATTTTGATCGCGACGATTTGGCCCACCACCACCCCATGCCCATGCGCCGTGGTGATCCTGGTCTCCGCTCCGGCTGTCTTGGCCGAGACAATATTCGGTACATGGCTCGCGCCACGATGAAAATCCGGGTCGGTGTTCGACCCTTTGGTGGGCAAGGACTTGAGGGTCAACGGGCGGTCGGAGCCGTCCTTGATCACAACATCGAACTCGGGCGCCTTGCCGAGAAAGATGGTGGCCGGGTCGGAGAGATCGAAGTGCGCCGCGGCGCGTAGGTTCAGCCCGCTAAAAGATCGCCAATCCTTGGGCACAGTCGCCGGCAAGTCCAGCACAAGGGCCGCGGAAACCGGGGCGGCGATCCCTGGCTTGATGGTGAGAACTCGGGTTTGGTGGTTGGTCTCTAGCTCGAGCGTGCTGCCACCCACCACCGTATCGGCGAAGGGCTTGATGCTAGCGTTTTTGAGGGTCCGCGTCGTGCTCGCTCCCTCCATATCGTCGATCACCTCAACCTTCAGGCCAAACGACCATTGCACCGAGATGGCGACCCCTCTGCGGTTGAGCCGTTGGCCGTCGAAGAGATTCTTGCCGGAAGCGTCGCCGAGTAGGCGCCAGCGGGCGAGAGCGCCGACATACTCTTTCAATAGATCGCGATGGGTCTCCTCGCTGTGCAGCAAGAGCTTGTCGATGGCGAGCAGGCCGCTCTCGTCACCGGTATCTTGCATCCAGACCGTGTTGAATCGATTGTGACCACAGCCCCCTAGGAACAGCATCGATTTATCGGTCTCAGCCCGGTCATAGTGCCGGAAGCCCGTGCCGCCCAGGCTCTTGGCTCCGCCCGCGCCCGACACGTCGCCATCTTGCGTTCCATAGAGGACGCAGAAGAAGGGGGTGTCCGTGCGACTCAGGGCCATCCGCTGACTCGCCTTGGCCTGCCCGCTGAGGTCGGTGGGGGACAGGGCGCAGACGAATTTCACGATATAGAGGGGCCGCGGGGTTCTCGACGCGATGCGTTGCGCCGCGGCGACCATCGCGTCGCCGCCTCGCGAGTGGCCAAAGAGGCCGACGTTAGAAAAGTCCAATCGACCATGCAGCACGGACGAGGGCTCCAAGTTCAGGGTGAGCAGCGTGTCGAGCGCAGTGACGGCCAGCTCCGCCCGCATGTCTACTAGCGTGCTCTCGAAAACGTTGGCCGCGTTGACGTCGACCGAGACCGAGACGATCCCCTGGCGAGCCAGCTCCTCTTGCAGATATTGATAACCCTTATAGCTCTCGACGAAGTTGCCGCCGTGGTACCAGCGGTGGGCGCCGTGCTGCAGCACCACGATCGGCAGCGGGCGATTGCCGGCGGCCTTCTTGGAGCTGGCGCTCTCGGCGGGATAGACGATGTTGAGCGGCCGGCGCAGGCGATAGCTCGACCCGTTGGCGTCCGGCAGGACCATCCCGACACTCTCCGCATTCGGAGCATTGGGCTGGGCGGGCTTGACGAACACTCGCAAGACCTCCAGATCGCTCAGGACGATGGGGGTGAGGTCGTCGGCGAGGTCATTGCCCGGTCGAGGCGGCCTACCTTCGAAGGTCGCCTCGACCGTCACGGGCTTGTCCGTCGAATTATGAGGCGCAGGCAGGAGCGGATGAGTCGCCGGCACGGCGGCGCCGCCGATCAGCGGGCCGGCGTCATCGAAGCTCACCTCGACGGTCTCGGAGGGGGTCTCCACCTTGAGTGAGCCGCTCTCGGCCTGGGAGAGCTTGTCGACCGCTTTTTCGATCGTCTTATTCTCGGTCGGCGCCTGCGTTGCCGGCTCCTCTCGGCCGGCCAGGCCGCCGAGCACGGATTCGGTGAGGCGCTTCGCCGCCTGGGGGGTGAGCAGGTCATCGTCCACCGCTCCTTGGATGCGGTCCACGATGCGGTCCGAGGTCTTGCTGAGCTCCTGCTGGCGGGCCAGCTTGGCGGCCTCGCCACCCACCGCCGAGGCGGCCGAGAGCGCCGCTTCGAAGGCCGCCGCGGCGTTCTTCTGGGTGCCCTCGAGGCCGGTGACATCGCGGAAGAGATCGGGCTTGGAGAGCAGCGCGAAGGCGGCGCCGAGGCCGAAGGGGTCCGGCGCCTCGGGGGCATTCTGGATCGACACCAGGGGAGCGGGCGGCGCCGTCGGGGTCAGGTCCGGCTCGTCGCTGGCCCGGCTGCCGGTGTCGATCGGACCCTGGATCTCGGGCGGCGCCAGCAGACCCTCGGTGCTCCAACGCCAATATCGGGTGTTGTCGATGGCCTCGCAGGCGCTGCATTCGCCGGCCACCGCCTCGGCGTACACGCCGCGCGTCGGCACGCTGACCCGCAGCGCCGGCGCCGGGGGCGTGGCGTAGGCATTGCGGATGTCCACCGGGTTGCCTTCCTCGTCGGTGGCGCTGACCGCGGTGTCGAGGCGCTGGCCCGGCGACACCGGCAGCACCAGGCTATTGCCGACGATCCCTAGGAGTTCGTTACTGCACAGGCTGGCGACGCTGCGGCCATCCTGGCCCGGCACCTCGAGAGCGTCGAGGAGCATGAAGCGGCGCTGGGCGTCGAGGGAATGCCATAGCGCTTGGTGGTAGAACTCCAGGTGATCGTTGAGGTGGGCCACCAGCCGGTCGGCGGCCTCCCGATCCTCCTCGCGAGGGTTGCGCAGCTCGCGGCGCGACACCGGGGTGGCGACCACCACCGGGTCGCCGCCGCGCAGATCGTCGAGGAGACGCCGGCCGTCGAAGAGCAGGGCCGAGATGTGGTCGGTGCGGTAGCGCAACCGGCCCTTCTGCACGATGACCTTGGCCTCCGGCGGCAGGGCCGCGCCCTCGTAGGCGATCTTGAAATAGGCGATGTCCTCGCGCGGCACCTCCGGCAGATCGCCAGCCGGGCGCAGGGTGACGTAGAGCGAGCGGTTCTCGCGGTAGCGGGAGACCAGGGTGGCGTCGAGGGGCAGCTCGGTCTCGCCGCCGTCGGAGCCGACGTAGGCGAAGCGCAGACGATTGACCAGGTTGGCGGCGATCTGGGGAGCGACCTCGCGTTGGAAGATCTCGTCCCGCGCCGCGGTGGCGCTCTTATTGGCAGCGACGGCCTGCTCCAGCCAGCGGCTGAAGATGTCGCGAGCGAAGAAGGGCAGCACGTCCCGATAGGCCTCCCACTCGGCGAGCTGGAAGGATCCGTCCTCGGCGTCGCGGGGACGCGGCAGGATGAAGCTGAGGCGCAGCTCTCCCTCGAGAGTGGTCGGCGCTTCCTCGCTATAGCGTGAGCGCGGGAAGTCCCAGCCCACCCATTGGTCGGCGATGCGCTCGATGGCGGCGAAGCCGCGGCGCAAAGAGCGCTTCTTGAGGAAGCGGCCCAGGGCCTCGCGCCAGCGCAGCGCCTTGCCGCGGTCGAAGGCACGGATCGGGAAGGGCACGAAGAGACATTCCTGGACGTTGGCCAGCTCGTGGGTGACGAGGAAATGGCGCAGCACCTCGAAATAGGCGACGGTGATGGCGTGGCAGCGGTTGTAGTTGGCGATCACCTCGGTCTCGGCGCGCACCGTCTCGCCCTGCGCCACGCTCTGCACCACGGTGGAGCGCTGGCTGCGCACCGCCGAGGAGCGCTGGCCGACGCGGTCGCGGAGCTGCTGCAAGGAGTCGGCGGAGAAGCGGCGCGCGGAGCGCTGCCAGGCCTGCGAGTCGGAGCCGCTGGCGCCGCCCGCGACGCCGCCGAAGATGCCGAATCCCGAGCCGATGAAGCCGGCGCCGATCCCTCCCGCCACTCCCCAAGTGGTGTTTCGAGAGCCCGCCGAGGTGGTTTCGTGGAGGTCTGAGCCGACGATCTCGCGGATGTCGCGGTCGCGCTCGAGAAGGGCATCGAGCTCCTCTTCGAATTCCAGCGACTCCTCACGCGCCGAGCGGCTGCGGCGCTCCCAATCCACCACCGCGATCTGGCGCCGCTGACCGGGCGCCAAGGGTAGCGAGTAGACGAGATCGCCCAGCGAATAGCCGTCGGCACGCCATACTTCGCGATATTCGAGGAGATGGCCGTGGGCGATCTCGATCGCCGGGTAGATGGTCGGCGTATCCCATTCGATGGCATGGTCCGCATCCAGGGCATGGCGGGTCGGGAGCTGACTCAGCGAGGCGCCGATCAAGGTCCGGGCATGCGATACCTCGGAGAGCCAGGCGGCACGCTCGATGGCTTCGGGACGAGGCGCCGCATCGCCGCGCACCAGATAGCGCGCGCTCTCGACGTCGAGCTCGAGCTCGCTTTGCCCCAGGGTCGCCGACGAGAGCCGGGCGCCGCGCAGCGCGGTGGCCGAGAGCGAGACGCCGAGGAGATCGACCAAGAGGCTACGGGGGACGGTGCGCCGGGCGCCGAGCTTGATGCCTTTGACCCGCGGCTCGGAGGTGCGCACGACGAAGGAATAGGAGAACTCTTCCAGGGTTCGGTTAGGGATCGTGAGATCGACGCAGCCGCCGCCGAGATCCTGCGAGAAGGCGCCGGGGTTGGTGGTGAGATCGACCGCGTCGGGGGCCCGCGGCGGCGCCTGCGAGCAGTCGCATTCCCCCTCCTCTTCGGCGATCCGCGTCACCAGCAGGATCTCGCGCACCAGCCGCTGCTCCTCGTCGAGGCGGATCGGCACCGGCGGCCCACCGGCCACCCTCCCGAAAGCCTCGGCCAGCGGATCCGCCGGCCAGTCGCCGCCGAATGCGCCGTCGCTCTGGGTCTCGGAGATCAGCAGCGGCCGCGGCTTCGGTGGCGGTCCATCGACCAGATCGACTCCCCAGAGGACGACCGGTAAGCCGCTGGGCACCGTCCCCCCCGCCTCGTCAATCACCCGACCGCTCACCCGTAGCCGCTCTCCCAGACCCGGCACATCGCTGGGCTCGACATTGAAGGGAGCCTCGGGATCGATGCGGATCTCGAGAGGCTCCGAGAGGGTCTCGAGGTCGACCTCGAGGCGGTGGACGAGGACGCCGTTGGGCGCCGAGACGCGGATCTCCACCGGATCTTGCGGCCTCCCCTCGGCGTCGATCTCGATCCGGAAGCGGCCTTCGGCATCGCTACGCGCTCCGCCGGAGGCCGGCACACTGAAGCTGGAAGCCTGACCGTTATCACCGCCGCCAACCTCGAAGGTCAGGCTGGCGACCACCGCAAAGTTCTCGATCGCAAGATCATCGGATTGCCGGCGTAGAGTCCCATCCAAATCAACCATGGCTACACCTGTCCTGTCGAACGGCCAATGACCTCGGGGCATGCGGTTTCCGCCCCCGAGGTCTGGAGTGGCGGAAATTCTCTAACTTCATTCGGCGCAACTCCCATCGAAAAAGTTACACAGCGCCCGAGCAAGTGAGCTCCTCATTCACGGGATCGGGGCCACGATCTCCTGGGCGCGCACCGACCTTGAACGCTGAGCGTCGCGGGACCTCTTCAAACGTCAGCAAAGCGGAGTGATCTTCCCGCGGCAGCCGATTGACGGCTCCCTCGAATGGCGGCGCGTGGGAATTGGATGGCGCGTCGAAGTCATCTTGCTGCCCAGGAATACTGACTGGATCCACTATTCACCGGAGGCCTCCAAACGGCTGGCCGGCGTCCTGGATAGGATCCGCA
>QIHU01000423.1 GCA_003231035.1 Acidobacteriota bacterium | reverse complement strand
GGGCTCGGGCAGGAGCACTTGCAGCGGCTCATCCCCCTCCTCGACGAAAACGGTGCGCAGAATCTCGTGGCGACGAACGATCTCTTGGAAGACTCGATCGAGGAGGCGAAACTCGACCGCGCCGGTGAGCCGGAAGCCGGTGAACATGTTGTAGAACGGGTTGTCCGGCACCAGCCGGTCGAGAAACCACAACCGCTGCTGGGCAAACGAGAGGTCCATTCCTTGACCCTCCACCCGGGGTACCGGAACTAACGGCGGAACCTCGCGCCCCTCGGGGTTCGCCTCCAGGGCCTCGATCGTCTCCGCCCAGCTAGCGACCGTCGGGAACTCGAACAGGGTGCGCAGCGGCACTTCGAGGTTCAGGTTGGCGCGCACCCTCGAGACAATCTGGGTGGCGAGCAGCGAATGGCCTCCCAAGGCGAAGAAGTCGTCGTGAATCCCCACCCGGTCGACGCCCAAAACCGCGACGAAGATCCCGACCAGCGACTCTTCCAAGGAAGACCGGGGGGCGACAAAGGCCTCTTCGAGTTCCGGACGAGTGCTGTCGGGGGTCGGCAACGCCTTGCGGTCCACCTTGCCGCTCGGGGTCAGGGGCATCGCTTCCAAGACCATGAAGGCGGTCGGCAGCATGTAGTCGGGGAGGCGCTCGGCGACGAAGCGGCGCAGCTCGGGAATCGGCGGCGGCACTTCGTGGGCCACCAGGTAGGCGACCAACCGTTGGTCGCCGGCGGTCACTTCGCACATCACCACCACGGCGTCGCGAATGGCCGGGTGGCTCTCCAACGCGGCATCGATCTCACCAAGCTCGACCCGCATGCCGCGCACCTTGACTTGGTGATCGATCCGGCCGAGGAACTCGATGGCGCCGCTGGCTAGGGTGCGGGTGAGATCGCCGGTGCGGTAGAGGCGGGCGCCGGGGGTGGTGGCAAACGGATCGGGGAGGAACTTCTCCGCCGTCAACCCCGCTCGCCGGTGGTAGCCACGGGCCAAGCCGATGCCGCCGATGGTCAACTCACCGGGCACGCCGAGCGGCACCGGCCGCAGGGTCGAGTCGACCAGGTAGATCCGATCGTTGACCACCGGCCGACCGATCGGCACCACCGAATGGGACTCCGCGGGGTCGACCCGGTAGTAGCTCGCCCGCGCCGCCTCGCTCGGCCCATACATGTTATGCAGCGGCATCTCGCGGCCGAACCGTTCGAAGAAGGTCTGTTGCAGATCGAAAGTTAACGCCTCACCGCTCGCCACCATGCGACGTACCCGCCCCTCCAAGCGCAGCTGCTCAATCCCCGGTTGAGCGAGAAAAATGCGCAACATCGAGGGGACGAAGTGCAGGGTGGTCACTCCCGCCTCGATCAGCAAAGCGAGCAGATAGGCGGCGTCCATGTGACCGCCGGGCCGGGCCAAGACCAGCGAAGCACCGCAGGTCAGGGGCCAGAAGATCTCCCAGACCGAGACGTCGAAGCTGATCGGAGTCTTTTGCAGTACCCGATCGTCCGCCGCTAGGCCGTAGCTCTCTTGCAGCCAGAGCATGCGGTTGTGGACCGCCCGGTGGGTCACCAGTGTGCCCTTGGGGCGACCGGTCGACCCGGAAGTAAAGATGGCATAGCAGAGGGATTCGGCCGCCACCGACAAGGCCAACGGCGCGCTGCTCTCGGCGGCGATGGCTGCCCGGTCCGCGTCCATTCGGAGCAGTTCTACCCGACTCACCGGCAGCCCGTCCGCCAGCTCGCCCGAGGTCACCAGGACCGGCATCTCGGCGTCCTCGATCATAAAGGCGAGGCGCTCGGTCGGGTAGCCGGGATCGAGCGGCAGATAGCCGGCGCCCGCCTTGAGAATGGCGACCACCGCCACCACCAGGTCGAGCGAGCGCTCGATCAGCAAGCCAACGGCATCGTCGTGGCTCACCCCGAGGGCGCGCAGTCGCCGCGCTAGTTGGTTGGCTCGCCCTTCAAGCTGGGCGTAGGTCAGGGATTCGTCCTCGAAACGGGCAGCCGTGGCGTTCGGAGTTCTCGCCACCTGGGCCTCGAAGAGGCCATGAACGGTCCCCTCGGAGGCGCCGGACCGGTCGCGGTCGACGTCGTTCCACTCGACGATCGTCTGCTGCCGCTGCGCCGAGTCGAGCAGCGAAAAGGCCTCTAAGGAGTAGTCCGGTTCGGCCACCGCCGCTGACAGGAGGAGCTCAAACTGCTCCAGCAGGCGCTGCATGCGGGTGCGATCGAAGAGCTGGCTGCGATACTCCAGTACCGCTTGCAGTCCGCTCCGGCGCTGCTCGACGCGGAGGGTCAGATCGAAGGGCAGTTCGCGCGTCTCGCTACCGACAATCGACACCGCCAATCCTGACTGAGCCTGCATCCCGCCCTCGCTGGCGGCTGGATCCTTGCCGCGCTGCAAGAAGGTGAAGGTCACCTGGAAGAGGGGTGACCGCTGCAAGCTACGCTGCGGCGCCAGCTCCTCGACCAGCCGCTCGAAGGGCAGGTCCTGGTGCTCCTCGGCTTCGAGAACCACCTGGCGCACCCGGCGAAGAGCCTGACGATAGCTCGGATCGCCCGAGAAGTCGGCGCGCAGAACCCGCGTGTTAATGAAGAAACCGATCAGCTCTTCGGTTTCGCGCCGGTTGCGCCCCGCGCTGGTCGAGCCGATGGTGAAATCCTCTTGGCCGGTGTGGCGCCACAGTAGCGCTTCAAAGAGGCAGCAGAGCATCACGAAGCGAGTTGTCTTCTCTTCCCTGCCGATGCGGTCGAGAGCGGTGACCACCTGTGGCCGTAGCAGGAGCACACACTGGTTGCCGAGGAAGGAGCCTTCGGCGGCGCGTGGACGGTCGGTCGAGAGTTCGAGCACCGGGACGCCGCCGCCGAGCTTGCCCTTCCAATAGGCGAGTTGCCGATCGAGCACCTTTCCTTGGAGCCACTTGCGCTGCCACACCGCGAAGTCGCCGTACTGCAACTTGGGCGGTGGCAAGATCGCCCCCGCGCTCAACGGCGGCTGAGCCGAGAAGCCGCGATAGAGCATGAGCAGCTCACGCCTAAAGATGTCCATCGACCATGCGTCGGAGATGATGTGGTGCATCGACTGCGACAGGGAGTGGATCCGCGCCCCCAAGCGAAAGAGGGCGAAGCGCATCAGCGGCCCCCGCGAGAGGTCGAAGGGGCGCTGGGTGTGGCGGGTCACCAGCCGCTGACTGAGCGAGTCTCGGCGCCCTTCGCCTAGACCACGGAGATCGACCAGGGGCAGAGGCGGCTCGAGCCGGGGGTGAATGATCTGCACCGGCACCCCATCCTCGGTGGCGAAGGTGGTGCGCAACATCTCATGGCGCCGCGACAGTTCGCCGTAGCCCTCTTGCAGCGCATGAACCTTGAGGTCGCCCTCGAGACGCAGGGCGCCAATCAGGTTGTAGGCGACACTCTCGGGCTCCAGCTGGTGGAGGAACCAAAGCCGCTGCTGGGCAAACGAGAGGTCCATTCCTTGACCCTCCACCCTGGGTACCGGAACTAACGGCGGAACCTCGCGCCCCTCGGGGTCCGCCTCCAGGGCCTCGATCGTCTCCGCCCAGCTAGCGACCGTCGGGAACTCGAACAGGGTGCGCAAGGGAACTTCGAGGTTCAGGTTAGCGCGCACCCTCGAGACAATCTGGGTGGCGAGCAGGGAATGGCCACCGAGGGCGAAAAAGTCGTCGTGCAGCCCGACGCGATCGACCTGCAAGACGGCGGCGAAGATCTCGGTGAGTGATGTTTGCAATGGCGATTCGGGAGGAACATAGACCCCTTCGAGTTCGGGCCGAGCGCCGTCGTGGGCCGGGAGGGCCTTGCGATCGACTTTGCCACTGGGGGTCAGCGGCATTGAATCCAACACCATGAAGGAGGTCGGGAGCATGTAGTCGGGCAAGCGCTGGGCGAGGAAGAGGCGTAGCTCAGAGGCCGGCACGGCCTCATCGTGAGCCACTAGGTAGGCGACCAACCGCTGGTCGCCGGCGGTCACCTCGCGCACCACCACTACCGCGTCGCGAATCCCTGAGTGACTCTCCAGCGCGGCATCGATCTCCCCCAGCTCGACCCGCATGCCGCGCACTTTGACCTGGTGGTCGATGCGACCGAGAAACTCGATGGCGCCATCGGGCAGGGTGCGGGTCAGATCGCCGGTGCGGTAGAGACGAGCACCTCCCTCGCAGGAGAAAGGATCGGGCAAGAACTTCTCCGCCGTCAGCCCGGCGCGGCGATGGTAGCCACGCGCGAGGCCGATCCCGCCGATGGTCAATTCACCGGGTACCCCGAGCGGCACCGGACGTAGGTGCGAGTCCACCAGGTAGATCCGATCGTTGGCCACCGGCCGCCCGATCGGCACCACCGAGTGAGTCTCCCGTCGACCGGGTAGTAGCTGGCCCGCGCCGCCTCGCTCGGCCCATACATGTTGTGCAAGGGCATCTCTCGGCCAAACCGTTCGAAGAAGGCTTGTTGTAAATCGAAGGTCAGCGCCTCGCCGCTCGCCACCACCCGGCGAACCCGTCCCTCGGAGCGCAACTTCTCGATCCCCGGCTGGGCCAGGAAAATGCGCAACATCGAGGGAACGAAATGGAGGGTGGTGACCCCTTCCTCGATCAACAGAGCGAGCAGATATCCAGCATCCATGTGGCCGCCGGGCCGGGCCAAGACCAGCGAAGCTCCGCAGGTCAAGGGCCAGAAGATCTCCCAGACCGAGACGTCAAAGCTGATCGGAGTCTTCTGCAGTACCCGGTCGTCCGCCGCCAGGCCGTAGGTTTCTTGTAACCAGAGCATCCGGTTGTGGACCGCCCGGTGAGTCACCAAGGTGCCCTTGGGACGGCCGGTGGACCCGGAAGTAAAGATGGCATAGCAGAGGGACTCGGCCGCGACCGGCAAGGTCAACGGCGCGCCGCTCTCAGCGCCGATGGCTGCCCTCTCCCCGTCCAGGCGCAGCAGCTTCGCTCGGTTCACCGGCAACTCGTCCGCCAACTCGCCCGAGGTCACCAACACCGGCATCTCGGCGTCCTCAACCATGAAGGCGAGGCGCTCGGCCGGGTAGCCGGGATCGAGCGGCAGGTAGCCGGCCCCCGCTTTGAGAATGGCGACCACCGCCACCACCATGTCGAGCGATCGCTCGATCAACAAGCCCACCGCGTCGTCGTGGCGCACCCCGAGAGCGCGTAGCCGCCGCGCCAGTTGGTTGGCTTGGCGTTCAAGCTGGGCGTAGCTCAACGACTCACCCTCGAAAAGGGCCGCCGTGGCGTTCGGGGTTCTCGCCACTTGGGCCTCGAAGAGACCATGAACGGTGGCCCCACCAGCGGCGGCGGAGCGGTCGCGGTCGACATCGTTCCACTCGACGATCGTCTGCTGCCGCTGCGCCGCGTCGAGCAGCGAGAAGGCCGCCAAGGAGCGATCCGGTTCGGCCACGGCCGCTTCCAAGAGGAGCTCGAACTGCTCCAAGAGGCGCTGCATGCGGGTGCGATCGAAGAGCTGGCTGCGATACTCCAGCACCGCTTGCAGCCCTCGCGGGCGCTGCTCGACCCGCAGGGTCAGATCGAAGGGAAGCTCGCGAGTCTCGCTGCCGAGAATCGACACCGCCAGCCCCGAATGCGCCCGAGCGCCGCCCTCGCTGGCGGCTGGATCTTTGCCGCGCTGCAAGAAGGTGAAGGTCACCTGGAACAGGGGTGGCCGCTGCAAGCTACGCTCTGGCGCCAGCTCCTCGACCAAGCGCTCAAACGGCAAGTCCTGGTGCTCCTCGGCTTCGAGAACCACCTGGCGTACTCGCCGAATGGCCTGGCGATAGCTCGGATCGCCGGTAAAGTCAGCGCGCAGAACTCGGGTGTTGATGAAAAAACCGATCAACTCTTCGGTCTCGCGCCGATTGCGCCCGGCGATAGTCGAGCCGATGGTGAAATCGTCTTGCCCGGTGTGGCGCCACAGCAGCGCTTCGAAGAGGCAGACTAGCATCACGAAGCGGGTCGTCTTTTCTTGACCGCCGATGCGGTCAAGAGCCGTGACCATCGATGGCCGGAGGAGAAGAACACACTGGTCGCCGAGGAAGGATCCTTCGGCGGCGCGCGGACGGTCCGTCGGAAGTTCGAGCACCGGGACGCCGTCGCCGAGCTTGCCCTTCCAATACTCAAGTTGCTGATCGAGCACCTTCCCCTGGAGCCACTTGCGCTGCCACACCGCGAAATCGGCGTACTGCAACTGGGGCGGGGCCAGAAGCACCTCGCCGCGCAGGGGTGGTTCGGCCGAGAAGCCGCGATAGAGCACCAGCAGTTCACGCCTAAAGATGTCCATCGACCAGCCATCGGAGACGATGTGGTGCATCGACTGCGACAGGGAGTGAGCCCGTTCTCCCAGTCGGAAGAGGGCAAAGCGCATCAGAGGCCCATTTTGGAGGTCGAAGGGGCGCTGTGTATGGCCGGTCACTAGCCGCTGACTGAGTGGGTCGCGCCGCCCCTCGGTGAGGCCGCTTAGATCGACCACCGGTAGTTCCGGTTCCAGCCGTGGGTGGATGACTTGCACCGGCAGGCCACCTTCAGTGGCAAAGGTGGTGCGTAACATCTCATGGCGCCGCGACAGTTCGCCGTAGCCATCTTGCAGCGCCTGAACTTTGAGCTCGCCCTCGAGGCGCAAGGCACCGATCAAGTTGTAGGCGACACTCTCGGGCTCCAACTGGTGAAGGAACCAGAGCCGTTGTTGGGCGAACGACAGCGGCAGGTTCTCGCCTTCGTCAGGGGATCGTGGCGAGATCTCGATCAAACTCAGATCGATACTCTGTTCGCGCAACCGCATCTCCGCCAGCTGCCGCTGTTTGGGCGACAGGGCGGCCAACCGTCGCGCCCAGCTAGTCGGCGCCTCGGTCGGGGATGCCGCCGAATTCTTCGTCACTTCACTCACGAAACCCCCTCTGGGCGGGAACTCAGTTCCGCCTCGATCTCATCGTCGGACATCGATTCGATTCCCTCGAACAGATCGCTCAACTCCACCAGTTCATCGTCTCGGTCCGTCTCGCGGACTACTTCACCCAGCTCGGCCACCGTCGGACTGTCAAAGATCTGGGCCACCGACAGGCGAGATTGGAAGCTCGCGTTGAGCCGGGTTACTAGCTGCGTCGCCATCAACGAGTCACCACCCAACTCGAAGAAGGAGTCGTGAATCCCGATCTCCTCCAACCCCAACAGCCCCTTCCATACCGTGGCCAGTTCCGTCTCCACTTCGTCGCGCGGCGCCACGAAGGCAGTTGCGAGATCGGGGCGTGGATGCGCCTTGGAGAGCTGCTGGCGAGCCTCCATGCCGACCAATACACCGGCGACCCGCAGCCCGCGGCTGCGTTCAATCGCCCCCAAGAAGTCCCGGGACGAAGCCACCACCTGCGGCTCGCGGCGAAGCAATACGCGCTGTACCGTCTCCATCCCCTCGCCGGTGGTCATCCCAAGGCGCAGGTTCTCGCTCTGCTCCGCCCGGTGCTGCTGGGCAGACGTGGTGGTCAAGCCGATTCCGGCCCGCCAAACGCCCCAGTTGACCGCCACCGTCAGCCCCGAGGTGCGCGCCGAACGCTCGTGGGCAAAGGCGTCCAGATAGCTATTGCCAGCGCAATAGTCCATCTGCCCTAACCCGCCCAAGAACGAAGAGACCGAGGAGCAGAGCAAGAAGAAATCCGGTTTCTCAGAGCCCAACGCCTCTTCGAGCGCCGCCGTCCCCAGGACCTTGGGCAGGAGGACGGCATCGATCTGCTCGCGACTCTTGAGCTGGGTAAGACCGATACCGGCGACACCGGCCGCGTGAACAACTCCATCCACACCACATCCGAAGCGCTCACCGGCAGCCGCCAACACCGCCTTCATCGCCGAGCGCTGGGTAAGTTCGACCGCCGCGTAGAAAACTTCGCCGCCGACTGCCTCCAACCCCTGTAGGTCGCGGATCTTGGCTGAAATGGGGTCGTCATCGGGGTGCTGTTCGAGCCACTTATTCCAGTCCGCGGCAGCCGGAAGCTCGCTGCGGCCGGTGAGAATCAAGCGGGCATTGTAGCGCTCGGCCCAGTCTTTGGCGATAGTCAATCCGATGGCGCCCAAACCGCCCGCGATCAGGTAGCAACCTCGCGCCTTGAGCGGCGGTTGCCGACTTGGGCGTGGATCGAATCGAACCGCGCTGAAGCTCTCCACCCAACGCCGGCCCTGGCGATAGGCCACCGCCCCGTCGGCCCCCGGGTTGTCCAACTCTTCGATCAACGAAGAGAGCAGTGGGGAGGGCTCGCTCGACCACTCGGCGGCCACCAGATCGATCGACCGACAACTCACCATCTCGACCTCCTGCGGAATCACCCGGCAAGGGCCGAGCACAGCCGCCTTCTCCGGGGTCAAGGGCTCGCTACCCCTCACCGCATGCAGGCCGTCCGAGATCACCAGTATGCCGAGGGGAGTGGGAGCCTCTCGTCGAGCCAAGATGAGCGATAGCGACACGAGGCTATAGAAGCCACGGTCGAGCAACCCTAGAGCCCTGCGCTGGGCGCCTTCCGGTGTGGTGGCTCGCTCCACCTCGCCGGTCAACCCCCAGCAATGGACGATCCGACCCGGCCAGTTCCCGGCCTGGGCAAGCCGATCGAACATCTCTTGGTAGGCGTCGTCATCGGCTACCGGCAAGCGGAAGCCCTCCGCCGTCTCTTCCATCACTTCACCGGGCCGCACCAGGGTCACTCGGCGTCCTTGCAGCTTCAACTGGGCCGCCATCGCCTCGGCCAAACCCAGCTCGTCGGCGAAGAGCAGACAGTGGTTACCAGCGGGATCCTCGGCGCTGCCGGGCTCGATCTGGGGTGCGCTGAGATCGGAGGGCCGCCACGAGGGCAGATAGAACCAGTCGGCGAGATCCTCCTTCTTGTTCTCCTGAGCCCCCGGTACTCGCGCCGCCGCCTGCCTGGAGTCCAGATCCTCACCTATCCAATAGCGCCGACGCTCGAAGGGATAGGTAGGCAGCGAGATTCGGCGCCGCTTCTCGTCCCCCCAGAAACGGTACCAATCGAGCCCTGCCCCGGCCAGGTAGAGCCGAGCGACGGTGGTCAGCAAGAAAGCGGTATCCGACGCACGGTCGCGACTATCGCGGATCGAAGTCACCACGGTGTGGCCATTCGCGCGCGCTGAATGTTGGAGAACCGAGGTGGCCAGGGCCTGGCCTGGCCCGATTTCCAGCAGCAATTGTCGTGGCTCTTCGAGTAGCGCCTCGACGCCATCGGCGAAACGTAGGGTCCCGCAAAGGTGGCGCACCCAATAGGAGGGATCGGTCGCTTCCTCCTCCGTGATCCATCCGCCGGTGACGTTCGAGAGATAGCGAATTTTCGGCGGCGCCAACGCCACTGTGGCCACCACGGCGGCGAAGCGCTCGGCGATCGGTTGCATCAAGTGGGAGTGGAAGGCGTGCGCGGCGCGCAGCCGCTGGGTCACTACCCCGCGGTCATCGAGCCTTGCCTCGAAGGCTGCAATCGCCTCGTCGGTGCCGGCGACGACACTCACCGCGGGGCCGTTGACCACCGCCAAGGAGAGATTTTCGTCGAGGAGCTCCAACACCTCGCTCTCGGGCAGCGGTACCGCCGTCATCGCCCCGGCGGGCAGTTGGTCGATTAGCTTCGCCCGCGTCGCCACCAGGGTCAGCGCATCCTCGAGTGACAGCACGCCGGCTAGGCAGGCGGCCACATACTCGCCCAGGCTATAGCCCAGCAGGGCATCAGGCTCGATGCCCCAGTGACTCCACAGCCGCGCCATCGCGTATTCGATGACGAAGACGGCGGGCTGCGCGAAGAGGGTCCGGTCGAGGGTCTTAGCGGCGGCGCTGGGTGCCGTGGAAGCCCGTCCCAAGAGGGCCCGAAAATCGACCCCGCCGCCATTGGCCGGCCCGGGAGAGAGTTCGGCTTCTCCTTCGGGATAGATTAGCTGGCGCAGGTCGATTCCTAGAGTCGGCATCAGCAGTTCGGCGCAGCGGTCCACCGCTCGGGCGAAGACCGGCTCGCGGTCATACAGTTCGCGTCCCATGTTGGGGTATTGATCGGCGACCCCGGAAAGTAGGAAAGAGACTTGCGGTCGGCGGCCGTCGTCGGTGCCTACCAGCAGCTTTGCCGGGAGTTCGCCACGAAGGGTTGCCAAGGCCTCCTCGCGGTCGGCGACGACCAGCGCTCGGCGGTGGCCCAACCGCTGGCGCCCCACCTCCAGGGTAAAGGCGACGTCGGCCAAGCAAGCCTCGGGGTTCTCCTCCAACCACCTGGCCAGCCGCTGACTAGACTGCTCCAGCGCACTTTCGGAGGCGGCGGAGAGCACCAGAAGCTGGTGTGAACGCGACTCGCCCGAGGCCACGGCCACCGGTGCTTGTTCGACCACGATGTGAGCGTTGGTGCCGCCTAGACCGAAGGAGCTAACCCCTGCGCGCCGCGGTGCGTCGGTGTTCGACCATGAGCTCAACTCGGTGTTGACCGCGAAGGGGCCGGCGGCGAATTCGATCTCAGGATTCGGCGTCTCGAAGTTCAAGCTCGGGGGGATCAGTCCCTGTTCGAGCGCCAGCACCGCCTTGACCAGCCCGGCACCGCCCGCCGCCGCATCCAGGTGGCCGACATTGGTTTTCACCGACCCCAGCCGCACCGATTCGGCGGGCAAGCCGGCAAAGACTTCGTTGAGGGCCGCCACTTCGATCGGATCGCCCAGCGGGGTCGCCGTACCGTGAGCCTCGACATAGCCGATCTCGGCCGGCGTCACCTCGGCCACCGCCTGCGCCTCGGAGATCGCCTTGACCTGCCCCGCGATGCTCGGCGCGGTGAAACCGATCTTCTCTGAACCGTCGTTGTTGATCGCGCTGCCCCGAATCACCGCGCGGATGGTGTCACCGTCGGCGAGGGCATCATCCAAGCGCTTGAGCGCGACGATGGCACAGCCATCGCCGGCCAACGTCCCTTGACCACGCGCGTCGAAAGCCCGGGTGCGAGCGTCGGGAGAGGCGATCCCGCCCTCGCGATAGAAGTATCCGTGGCGCGCTCCAACCACCAGCGAAACACCGCCGGCCAGAGCCATGTCACACTGCCCGCCGAGCAAGCTCTGACAGGCGAGGTGCACCGCCACCAGCGAGGTCGAGCAGGCGGTTTGCACGCTCAAGCTCGGCCCCTTCAGATTCAGCTTGTAGGAGGCACGAGTGGCCAAAAAGTCCTTGTCGTTACCCTGGCTTATCTGAAGGTTCTCAACCGTCTCGGCAATCCCCGGTACGGAGAGGACCCGCGCCCAGTAGCGGGTGGAGCCAACACCGGCGAAGACGCCGATCGAACCGTCCCAGCTCCGCGGGTCGTACCCCGCCTGCTCGAGCACCTCCCAAGCGCACTCGAGGAAGATGCGCTGCTGCGGGTCGGTCAGCTCGGCGTCGCGCGGCGAGAAACCGAAGAGCGGCGCATCGAATTCGTCGAACCCTTCCATCAACGGCCGCGCGGCGACGAAATTCGGGTTGTCGATGGTGGCCTGGTCAAAACCTGCCGCCAGAAGCTCATCGCGATCGGGGCGGGTCAACGAAGTCACGCCGTCGCGCAGGTTGGACCAAAAGGCTTCGACGCTCGACGCTCCGGGGAAGCGGCCGGTCATGGCGACGATGGCAATCTCGTTGCCACGACGACCCGCCGCAGCCAACCGCTGCTCGGCCCGGCCAGCACCGTCGGCCACCAGATGGCGCTCCTGCTCGGGACTGTGCACATGTTCGGCCAGGTCGCCGATGGTCGGATGGCGAAAGAGTTCGACCATTGGAACCGCGATCCCGTGCTCCTTGTGGAGCCGCTGCTGCACTTGCACCAACAGCATCGAGTGACCGCCAAGGTCGAAGAAGTTGTCTCCCACGCCGACTTGATCGACGCCGAGAACCTCCTGCCAAATCGTCGCCAACGCCGACTCGATCGAGCCGCGCGGCGCCACGAAGGCGGTGGTACTGCTCAGTCGGCTGCTCTCGGGGACCGGCAACTGTCGGCGATCCACCTTGCGGTTCGGGGTCAACGGCAAGCGTTCGAGCGTGACGAAGGTGGACGGCACCATGTACCCCGGCAGGCGTTCGCCCGCAAAGGCGCGCAGGATCTCGACCGGCGGAATCTCTTGCTCGCCTGCCGCTTCGAGGTAGACGGTCAAGCGCAAGTCGCCAGGGCTGTCTTCTCTCACCATCGCCGCCGCCGCCCCGATAGCGGAATGGGCGGCGAGGGTCGATTCGATCTCGCCCAACTCGATGCGGTGGCCGCGCAGTTTGATCTGATCGTCGATCCGGCCCAGGAACTCCAGTCGACCGTCGCCCAGCCAGCGGGCCTCGTCGCCAGTGCGGTAGAGGCGAGCACCGGCCTGTTCCCCATCGCCCGCGAAGGGATCGGGGACGAACCGTTCGGCGGTCAGGGCCGGGCGGTTGAAGTAGCCACGGGTGACCCCAGCACCGCCGATCAGCAGCTCACCGCTCGCCCCCAAGGGAACCGGCTCCGCGCCCGCCCGTAGCAAGTGGATCGAGGTGTTGTCGATCGTCCTACCAATGCTGACCTTGAGCACTTCGTCCTCGCTCGCGGCGACCGGCTCTAGCGCCGACCAGACCGTCGTCTCGGTGGGACCGTAAAGGTTCCACACCGCCGTCGCCCGCCGGGCCAGCGCCGTGGCCAGGTCGGCCGGCATAACCTCGCCACCGCACAACGCCACAAGGGGACGTTCGCCCTCCCAGCCGGCGGCCAAGAGCATCCGCCAGGTGGAGGGTGTCGCCTGCATGACCGTGGCACCACTCACCTCCATGCGTCGGAGCAGCGCGGCGCCGTCCACCGTCTGGTCAGCGCTCACCAGCTCGATACGAGCCCCCACCGTCAACGGCAAGAGTAGCTCCAGAACAGCGATATCGAAGGAGAGCGAGGTCACCGCCAGGAGAACATCGTCACGCTTCAACCCGGGTTGCCGGCTCATCGAGGTCAGGAAGTTGACCACCGAGCGGTGCGGGACCATTACCCCTTTGGGCCGGCCGGTCGAACCCGAGGTGTAGATCAGATATGCGAGCGAGTCGCCGCCCGCCTCCGTTGAGGGAGCGACTACCGCCGTCGGGTTCCCCGCCTCTAGATCGTCCAGCAGAATCACCTGCCCTTGAGTGGTGGGCAATCGATCGAGCAACGAACTCTCGGTCAGGATCACCTCGACCCCGGCATCCTCAACGATGAAAGAGAGTCGCTGTGGGGGGTATTCCGGGTCGAGCGGTAAGTAGGCTCCGCCCGCCTTGAGCACTCCCAGCAAGCCGACCAGCATGGCCAACGAGCGCTGGGTGGAGAGCGCGACCACCGCCTCCGCCCCGACTCCAGCAAGGCGCAGCCGCCGCGCCACCGCTTCGGCTCGTTCGTCCAACTGCTGGTAGCTCAACCCTTCGCCGCCACACTCGATCGCCAGCGCCCCCGGCCTCTTCGCCACCTGCGCCGCGAAGAGGCCGTGAATCGTTGTCTCCCCCGAACCCTCCGTGGCCCCCGAACCCTCCGTCTCCCCCGGCCCATCAGGCGCCGCGACGACGCTCCAACTGTCGCTCCACTCGCGGACCAACTGGTGACGCTCCCCAGCGGCCAGCAGGCATAGATCTTCCACCGCGCGATCCGGCCGTTCGACCGCCGCCCGTACCAAGGCCGACAGATGGCCCATCAAACGGCGGACGGTCGAGCGGTCGAAGAGCTCCGTCTTGTAGGCCATCGCCAGGCTGACCGAAGAGGGCTGCTCGGTGACCGAGAGTTCCAGATCGAAACGAGTCATGTCGCTCTCGGCCGACAAGCGGGTAAGGCTCAACCCTTCCATTTCCAAGGTGGAAGCTGGAGTGTTCTGCATCGCCAGAAATACCTGAAATAGGGGCGAGTAACTCAGCGAGCGCTCTGGTTGCAACGCGTGAACGACCATTTCGAAGGGAAGGTGTTGATGCGACTGCGCTTCGAGAGCCCGTTCCTGGGTGCGATCGAGCAGTTGATGGAAGGTCGGCCGGCCGTGAAGCTCACAGCGCAACACCAAGGTGTTAGTGAAGAAGCCGATCATCCCCTCCAACTCCGGCAGGTCGCGACCGGCAACCGGGGTACCGAGGGTGAGCTCGTCCTCTCCAGAGTACCGTTGCAGCAGAGCCGCCAAGGCGGCGGCGACGAAGGCGAAGAGGGTGACCTGGCGACCCTGAGCGAGTCGGCGAACCGAGTCGGCGAGCTCCTCGTCCCAAAGGCGGACTTCGTGGTGGCCGACAAAGCCCGCGATCGGTGGACGAGGGCGGTCGAGGGGCAAAGCGGTCACCGGTGGTGCTGACGACAAGCGCCGGCGCCAGAATGCGACCTCCGCCTCCTGAGTGGCACCCACCAGCCACCCCCGTTGCCACAAGGCGTAGTCCGCGTACTGCACCGGCAGGGGGGGCAACACTCGGTCGAGCTTCCACCCTTGGCCCGCGGCGGCGTAGAGCTGCGTCAACTCAGCGACCAGCGTGCCGATCGACCACCCATCGGCAACGATGTGGTGGAGGGTGAGAAGCGCCAAGTGGTCGCGCTCGGTGAGGCGAATCAGCCCACCGCGCAAGAGCGGTGGCTGGCTCAGATCAAAGGTGGCTCTCGCCCCCCGTCGCACCAAGAGGCGCGCCAACGGCATTCTGTTCTGAACCGCCAACCCAGAAAGATCGATCACCGGCAAGGGCAAGCTTAGCCATCCCGAGATCCGTTGGAGCGGCTCGCCCTCCTCGACCACGATCGCGGTGCGCAGCACCTCGTGGCGAGCCAGGATCGTGTCGAGGCTACCGCGCAGGGCTCGAACATCGAGCTCCCCTTCCAGTCGCAGCACGCAAGGGATGTTGTAGTGATTCGAGCCGCCCGCCAAGTGGTCGACAAACCAGAGCCGCTCTTGAGAATAGGAGAGCGGCACTCCGCTGGCCAGTACAGTGCTGGCCATTTCTGGAGTGCGAGGCTCGAGCGGCGGTGCCATCAACCCTTTGCCTTCGAGCTGTAGAGCGCGCACTTGTCGCGCCAATCCGGCCACCGTCGGTACTTCGAAGAAGTCGCGCAGCGAAATCTCGACCGTCAAGGAGCTGCGCAACTGCGCCACCACCCGAGTGGCCAGCAGGGAGTGCCCCCCAAGTTCGAAGAAGCTGGTTTCCACCCCGACTTTGGAAACCTCCAACAACTCGCCCCAGATCTGGGCGATGGTCTGCTCGACTGAATCCCTGGGTGCCGTGTAGTCCGCTTCCGAGGAACCGAAATCGGCCTCCGGTAGAGCCCGGCGATCCACCTTTCCCGAGGCCATCCGAGGCAATTCAGAGAGGAAGACGAAGCCGCTGGGAATCATATAGTCGGGCAACGTTCGCGCCAGCTGATCGCGCAGAAATCCGGCACTCGGCTCACTACCCTTCGCCGCCACGCAATAGGCCACCAGCCGGACCGTACCGCTGGGGTCGCGCCGGTCGACCACCGCCACCTGAGAGATCTCCGCTAGCGCCGACAGGTTCGATTCAACCTCCCCCAACTCGACACGGAAGCCGCGCACCTTCTTCACTTGATTGTCGATGCGACCTAGGAACTCGACCGCGCCATCGGCGCGCCACCGTGAGAGGTCGCCGGTCCGGTAGAGCCGCTCGCCCGGCGTCGTGGGCGAGGGGTGCGGGATGAAGGAAATAGCGGTTCTCGCCGGCAGGCCGATGTAGCCACGGGCCAGGCCGACACCGGAGACCGCCAACTCACCGGCCACCCCGATGGGTACCGGTCGTTGAGCGCTATCGAGCAACAGGACCTCGGCGTCCGATATCGGGCGGCCTATGGGCACGCTGGAACGTTCCACAACGCCCTCTCTACAAGTCCACGAGAGCATCCCGATCGTCGCCTCGGTCGGTCCGTAGCGGTTGACGAAGGAGGCATTGAGACGCTCAAAGTAACGCCCCGGCAAATCGGTGGGCAGGGCCTCCCCGGAGGTGAAGATCGTGCGGACCTCTGAGCAGTCGTCCAGTTCGGGCTGCTCTAGAACCAGCGTATGGACCGAAGGTGGAAAAATCGCCACGGTCACCCGGTGACGAGCGATGGTGCGCAGCAACTGGGGCAGATCCCGCTCGTCCCCCTGGCTTGCCACCACCATGCGACTGCCCGACACCAGTGGCAAGAAGATCTCTATCACCGAGACGTCGAAGGCGATCGTCGTCTTGAGAAGCATTGTCGCGTTCGCTTCGAGATCCAGTTGGCGGCCAAAATCCATCCGGTTGGCGATGGCGCGGTGCGGAATGGTGACTCCCTTGGGCAATCCGGTCGAGCCCGAGGTGAAAATCACGTAGGCGGCGTTGTCCGGGCTCATGGTTAGAGCGGGAAGCGGCTCGCCAGAGTCCGTCTCCCAATCGAGCTGGCCGATGTCCAGAAAGCGCACACCGATCGGCTCCAAGTCCGGCAGACGCTCTCGCAAGATCCCCTCGCTGACCAGCAAGCGCTGCTCCTGCCCACGCTGCCCACGCTCCAGCATGAAAGCCATGCGCTCGGCCGGAAGAGCCGGATCCAACGGCAGGTAGGCGCCACCGGCCCGCAAGATTCCGACCAAGGCCACGATCATTTCAAGCGACCGGTCCATGGCTATGCCCACCACGTCGTCCGCGCCAACACCCAACCGACCCAACTCGAGCGCCACCTTCGCCGAGCGTCGCCACAGCAATCCAAAGGTCAAGTGGTCATCGCCGAAGACCATGGCCACCGCATCCGGCGCGGCGACGACGGACTCCTCGATCAACTGATGCAGCAGCGGCAAGGTCGGCTGGCGATCGGCCTGGGCGTTCCATTCGCAGCGGAGCTGATGGTGCTCGCTCGCGCTGAGCAAAGATAGGGCGCCGACCGTGCGCTCCGGTGACTCCACCGCCCAGTGCAAGATCGTCTGCCAGTGGGTCGCCATCCGCTCGACGGAGGTGGGATCGAAGAGGTCGACCTTATAGCTCAAGGAGGCTGAGATCCGCCCTTGAAACTCGCCGGCCTGGAGGCCGAGATCGTAGCGCAGGACAATCCCTTTGGGCTTCAGCGGCGTGAAGGTGACGTCGTCGGCACTACTCCCGTCTGGGCCATGAGTCGAACTCGCCCCGCTGCCCAGCTGGCCAGCATTCTGTAGCGCGAAGATCACTTGGTAAAGCGGCGAGGTGTTGAGGTTGCGCTCCGGCGCCAGAGCCTCGACCAGCCGCTCGAAGGGTAGATCTTGGTGGGCGAAATCTTGAATTACACCGTCGCGCACTCGGTCGACCACCGTCGCGAACCTGTCTCCCGCCGCAACTTCGGCTCGGACCACCAGGGTGTTGACGAAGAAACCGACCAGCGGTTCGACCTCGCTACGACCCCGTCCGGCGAGAGGGGCGCCGACGCCAAAGCTCTCCTGGCCGCTGTAGCGCTGCAAGAGAATCTGCCAACTGGCCATCAACACCATGAAGAGGGTTGCGCCGCGCTCCCGAGCCAACCGGTTGAGATCCGCGCTCAGGGACGCGGGCAAAGTTCGATCGAGGATCGCTCCAGCGTGAGTGGCAAGGGCTGGCCGCGGCCGGTCGAAGGGCAAATCGAGGGTCGAGGGCATCCCGGACAATCGCTGGCGCCAGTAGTCCAGTTCGCTAGCCAGTCGCTGATCGGTGAACAGCTGGCGCTGCCAGGCGGCGTAGTCGGGATACTGAATGGCGAGCGCCGGCAAGGGGACCACCTCGGCCAGCCGATCTCCGCGGTAGAAGGAACTAAGCTCGCGGATCAGAATTCCGTTGGACCAGCCATCCGTGACGATGTGATGGAGGTTGAAGAGTGCCGCATGCCGCCGCGTATCGTGACGCACCAAGACCGCCTTGATCAACGGCCCGCGCGCGAGGTCGAAGCGCACCGTGCCGTGGCTCTCGACTAGCCTTGCCAAGAGCTCTCGACGCTCGGCGCTGGGCAGTTCCGTTAGGTCGACTACCGGCAGTCGCACTTCCACCTTCGAGTGCGTGCGTTGGAAAGCCACGCCCGTATCGTCGCCAAAAGTAGTCCGCAAGATCTCATGCCGGTCGACGACCCGCGCCAAGCTACGATGAAGCGACTGAACTTCGACCGGGCCGTCGATGGTGACGCTGATCGGCACGTTGAAGAGCGCCACATCGGGCATCAGATGGCAGAGAAAGTAGAGCCGCTCCTGAGAGAAAGATAGCGCCACGGTCTCCCCGCGCGGAAGTGCCATGATGCGACCCACGGCCGGTTCGTCGGCCGGCGCCGCGGCGGCGGCGTCGATTCCAGCAGCCAGCCCCGCCACCGTCGGCGTCTCAAACAAGAGCGGCAGGGGCAACTCCACCGCGAACCGGTCACGGATACGAGAGAGCAGCTGGGTGGCGAGCAGCGAGTGGCCACCCAGGTCGAAGAAGTTCGACTTGACCCCGACCTGATCGAGGCTGAGAATCTCCCCCCAGATCTCCGCCAGTACTACCTCGGTCGAGGTGCGCGGCTCCACGTAGGCGGTGGCACTGCCCACCCGATTCTCCTCAGGCACCGGTAGCTGGCCCCGGTCGACCTTACGGTTCGGGGTTAGAGGGAGCTGATCGAGAGTCACGTAGGTCGACGGAATCATATAGCCCGGTAGCGTGCCGCCAGCGAAGGCGCGAAGCTCTTCGACCGGCGGAATCACCCTCGATCCAAGGGCTTCGAGGTAGACGGTCAAACGCGGATCCCCCGCAATG
>QIHU01000319.1 GCA_003231035.1 Acidobacteriota bacterium | reverse complement strand
ATCGAGCCCTTTGACTCCCTTCGCTTCGAGCGGGCGCAGCGGCTTGGTCTCTACGCGGTGAGTGCTCTGGTCGCCTCCTTGGCGCGGTTGGGGATCGCGGAGGAAATCGCCTTGACCGTCTTGACCAGCGGCCATCGGGCGGTCGATCGCGCCGACCGGGTACGGCCGGAGCTGGCCACCCTCCCCGCGGCGCTGACCGTGATGGCGCAGGAATACCGCAATCTGCACTGCCGGACGATCGACCTCGATCCGGCGCAAGAGGTTGCGAGCGGCGAGACGTCAGGGCAGCTGGCCAAGCTGCTGGCTGAAGTGGCGCCACGGACGAGCGCCCCGTCGCCAAGCGAGCTCACGGTCGCCTATCGCGGCCGGATGCGCTACGCGTTGGGCTATGAGCCACTGCGTTTGCAGGGAGACGCTCCCTCTGCCGAGCAGCCTGACCCGGACCGGCTGGGGTTGCGCCAGGACGGGGTCTACCTACTCACCGGCGGCTTCGGCTACGTGGCCGGAATCGTTGCCAACAAGCTGGCGCGGCGCTTCGGCGCTCGCCTCGCCTTGCTCGGCCGCACCGAGATTCCGCCGCGCGAAGAGTGGGAGGGTTGGTTCGAAACCCACGACGAGAGCGACCCGGTGAGCTTGCGCCTGCTGCGCATTCGCCAATTAGAAGAGGCCGGGGCTGAAGTCTTGCCCCTGGTCGCCGACGTGGCGGACGTGGAGGCGACGCGGGCCGCGCTGGCGACGACGAGGCAGCGTTTCGGTGCGCTCAATGGCGTCTTTCATCTGGCCGGTGTGATGAGCGACGAAGAGATGATGATGAGCATCGATCAACTCAAACCAGCCCGCTGCGCGCCGCTGTTCAAGACCAAGGTTGAGGCCCTCCACACCCTGTCGACTGTTCTCGCCGAGGTGGAAGCGGCGGGCGAGCTTGAGTTCTGCCTCCTCTTCTCGTCGATGGCCTCGGTGTTGGGCGGCCTGGGGTTTACCGCCTATACGGCGGCCAATGGCTTCGTCGACGCCTTCGCCGCTCGCCAGCAGCAGCTGGGACGCTATTCATGGCTGGCGGCCAACTGGGACGGTTGGGATCCAGCCGAACCCGAAACGGAGGTAGAAGGCGCGGTAGAGGCTTCACGGGCTCGCTACACCATGTCGCCGAGCGAGAGCACCGAAGCGATCCATCGTCTGGTGGCGCTCGAAGGGGTCGGCCAGGTGGTGGTCTCAACCGGCAATCTCGCCGAGCGTATCGGCCGGTGGGTCGAGTTCACCGCCGATCCGCCGGCGGAGAAGGCCGGCGGGGAAGCGGCACCCAGCGGTCATGCCCGCCCCGACCTGCAAACCCCCTTCGTCGCCCCGTGCAACGAAATCGAGAGTGAAATCGCGGGGCTGTGGAGCGAGCTTCTCGGAATCGAAGAAATCGGCATCCACGACAACTTCTTCCAACTCGGCGGTGACTCGCTGCTCGCCACCCAGGTGGCGGCACGGATTCGAGGGGTGCTCAAGGTCGACATCCCCCTGCGCGCTTTCTTCACCGCCTCGACTGTCGCCGAGTTGGCCGAGTTGGCGTCCGAGGATGAGCGCGGCGAGGAGTTGTCGGCCATCGAGTTGGCCTTGGCGGAGATCGAGGGACTTTCAGACGACGATTTGGACAGCGCTCTGGATGAGGATGCTGGGGAGGCGGGAGGGTGAGTGAAGCGCTGATCAAGAGACTCGCCACCCTGTCGCCCAAGCAGCGCGTTCTCCTCGAGCGCAAGCTGCGGGAACAGGGAATTGAGATCGAGCGGTTCCAGATTCTCGCCCGCACCGAGGATCGAGACCACTATCCGCTGTCGTTCGCCCAACAGCGGCTCTGGTTCCTCTTCAACTTCGATCCGACCAGCTCGGTGTACCACATCGCCACTCCCAAGCGGCTTCAGGGTGCTGTTGATCCGGCCCTCCTGTGGCGTTCGGTCAACGCTGTCGTTGCCCGTCACGAGGCCTTGCGCACCGTCTTTGGTACCGTTGACGATCTACCGGTGCAGCGGGTTTTACCTCGCTTGACCCTCGTGCTGCCGGTGATCGATCTCTCGGCCTTGGACCCCGAAGCAGCGCTTGGAGCCGGTGTGCGCTTGACCACCGTGCACATTCAACGCCCCTTCGATCTCACCACTGGCCCGCTGCTCAGCGTCGCGTTGCTGCGCTACGGACCCGAGGATCAGTCGGTCCTGATGTCGATGCACCACATTGTCTCGGACGGCTGGTCGCTGGGTATCCTCTATCGAGAGTTGATGAGCAGCTACGCGGCCCTAGCCCAAGGCGCGCCATCGCCCCTTCCACCTCTCCCCATCCAGTACCCGGACTTCGCCATCTGGCAGCGGGAGTGGCTAGAGAAGAAGGCACTGGACGAGCAGCTCGATCACTGGAAGGAGAAGCTGGCCGGGCTACCGGCGGTCACCGAGCTGCCTTTCGACCGCACGCGGCCAACGCTGCAAACCTATGTCGGCCATGCGGCTCTGATCCACTGGCCTCGGACCCTTCTACAACGGCTGCGGCAGCTGGCGAGCGAAGAGAAGACCACTCTCTTCGTCGTCCTCCTGGCCGCCTGGGGAGGGTTGCTGCATCGCTGGCTAGGTATCAGCGATGTGGTCGTAGGCTCGCCGATCGCGGGCCGCAATCGCGAGGAGGTCGAAGGGCTGATCGGCTTCTTCGTCAACACCTTGGTGTTGCGCCAAGATTTCTCGGCCACCGCCACCTTCCGCCAGGCGATCGAGGGGGCGCGGGCGGTCAACGTGGACGCCAGCGCTAATCAAGATCTGCCCTTCGAGCGCTTGGTCGACGAACTGCAACCGGAACGCAGCATGGGCCACAACCCACTCTTCCAGGTCAGCTTCTCCTTCCAGTTCGACCCGGGAAGCGCCGAGGCAGGGGCGAAGGGCCAGGCAGGAAAGGCCGCCGGTGGAGGCGCCGAGGCTGGCGGAGCCTTGACAGTGCTGGGGCAGGAGGGGGAAAACCCCGTGTCGATGTTCGACCTTTCGCTGCTCATCGACGAACAGCCCGCAGCGCTGGTCGGTCGCCTGGTCTACAGCGTTGATCTCTTCGATCGCACCACCATGTTGCGTCTGTCGCGGCGCTTCGTGCGCTTCTTGGCGGCCGTCATCAGCGAGCCGGATGGGCAGTTGCAGCGGCAAGTGTTCCTCTCGCGGGCCGAACGCCACCAATTGTTGCGCGAGTGGAACGATCGACCGTCGTCGCGGGCGCCCGAGCGAGCCCTGCTGGACTCTCTGCCCGCTCGCTTCAGGGCCGCGGCGCGCAGGGCTCCCGATGCGATCGCCGTGGCCTGCAAGGACGAGTGGTTGAGCTACGCCGAGCTCGACGCGCGCACCGACCGCCTCGCCGCCCGTCTGCGGGCCAGGGGCGTCGGCCCCGAGATGCCGGTCGCCATGGCGCTCGAGCGCTCGCCGCGACTGGTGGTGGCGATTCTGGCAATTCTCAAGGCGGGGGGCGCTTACCTGCCCTTGGACCCCGCCTATCCCCAGGACCGGCTCGCCTTCACGGTCGCCGATTCGGGGGCCACCGTCCTGCTCAGCGAGCAGCCCTTCGTCGACGAGCTGAACCCGGCCGAACTCTTCGGCGAGGCGGTGGCGGTGGTCGATTTGAGCGCCGAAGGCGGCGAGGACGCGGTGCCGACCGGAGCGGCTAGCGAGGAGTTCAATGCTCCCGGGGGCAACGCGCTGGCCTACATCATCTACACCTCGGGCTCCACTGGAAAACCCAAGGGCGTCCAGGTCACGCACCGCAACGCCCTGCGTCTCTTTGCCACCACCGAGCCCACTTTCCAGTTTGCGGCGGAGGATGTGTGGACCCTGTTTCACTCCTATGCCTTCGATTTCTCCGTCTGGGAACTGTGGGGAGCGCTGCTCCACGGCGGCCGGCTGGAGGTGGTGCCCTACGGCGTGTCACGGGCGCCGGACGAGTTCCGGCAACTGCTCAGCCAACGGCGAGTGACGGTGCTGAATCAAACTCCATCGGCCTTCCGGCAGCTGATCCAAGCCGACCTCAGGGACGACTCGGCGCTGGCCCTGCGCTGGGTGGTTTTCGGCGGCGAGGCGTTGGAGTTCGAAACCCTGCGCCCGTGGTACGACCGCCACGCCGACGATTCTCCGCGTTTGGTCAACATGTACGGCATCACCGAAACCACGGTCCACGTCACCGAGCGCTTACTCAGCCGCGCCGATCTCGACAGCGCTGACGGCAGCGTAATCGGCGTGCCGATCCCCGATCTCTCCGTGCACGTGGTGGGCAGCGACCTGCGACCGGTGCCGCTGGGCGCCAGCGGCGAGATGGTGGTCGGTGGGGAAGGTCTCGCCCGGGGCTACCAAGGGCGCCCCTCGCTGACCGCCGAGCTCCCCGATCCCTTCGCCGCTTCGCCTGGCGGGCGGCTCTACCGCTCGGGCGACCTAGCTCGATACACCCAGGGCGGTCAACTCTCCTACCTGGGGAGGATCGACAACCAGGTCAAGGTGCGCGGCTTCCGCATCGAGCTGGGCGAGATCGAAGCGGCCCTGCTCGCCCTGCCGGAAGTTCGCGAGGCGGTGGTGTTGGCGCGCCGAGATGATTCCAGCGCAGCGCGCCTGGTGGGCTATCTGGTGCAGGAAGAGGGCGATGAGGACTTGTCGGTGCGGCAGGTGCGCGAGCGTCTCTCCTCGACTCTCCCGGACTACATGGTGCCCTCGGCCCTAGTTCACCTCAGCGAACTGCCGCTGACCGTCAACGGCAAGGTCGACCGGCGTGCTCTGCCGGCACCGGGGCGCTCGCGAGGCGGTACGGCGGAGAGCTACGCCACTCCCCAAACATCTGCCGAAGAGTTGCTCGCGCAGATCTGGGGCGACGTGATCGGTGTTGAGAAAGTGGGTAGAGAGGACAACTTTTTCGATCTAGGCGGCGACTCGATCATGGGTCTGCAAATCGTTGCGCGGGCCAAGAGCGCTGGCTTGACTTTGGTGCCTCGACAAATCTTCCAGTTTCAAACCATCGCTGAGTTGGCGGCGGTCGCCGGTTCGCTGGAGCGTATTCAGGCGGAACAAGGGCCGGTGGTGGGACCGGTGGGATTGACTCCGATTCAGCACTGGTTCTTGGAGGCGGATCCGATCGATGTTCATCACCACAACCAGGCTCTCTATCTGCGTATTACGCCGCCCTTGGACGGCGCTTTGGTGCGTGCCGCTGTCCATCGCCTCTTGTTGGCGCACGATGCCTTGCGCTTGCGTTTCGCCTGGCGCCAAAAGGCAGGGCAGGGCAAGCTGTGGCGGCAGCACTTGCGACCCGCGAGCGAAGTTACCGGTAGGTTCCTGCCGTTCGCGCAGCTCGACCTGTCGCGTCTCGATGAACGGCTCCATCCGTTGGCCTTGCAGCAGGTGGCCGCGCGCGTTCAGTCGTCGCTCGATCCGGTCGCTGGCCGCTTGTTGCGAACCCTCTACCTGACCTTTGGGCCAGAGCATCCAGCTCGGCTTCTCTGGGTGGTACACCACCTTGCCGTGGACGGTGTCTCCTGGCGCATCTTGCAAGGCGACTTGCAACAGCTCGCCGAGCAGCTTGCCAAACGGGCCAAGGGCGGTTCCATTCCCGAGATCGGAGATTTGGAACTGCCGGCCAAGACGACCTCGGTGCAGCGCTGGTCAGGGTGTCTTGTAAAGTACGCAGGCTCGGCGCGGCTGCGCCAGGAAGTTGAGTACTGGTGTCGACAACAGACTTCGGTCTCGGCTTTGCCGATCGATCATCAGGGCGGAGACAATACCGAGGAGTCGACCGCTATCGTTGCAGTGCGGCTGGACGCCGCAACCACGCGGGCCCTCTTGCAGGAGGTGCCGCCCAAGTATCACACCCAGATCAACGATGCCCTGCTCGCCGCGTTGGCCCGGGCTTGCGCTGAGTGGACGGGTGAGCGCAACGTGCTCATCGACCTGGAGGGACACGGCCGCGAGTCGATCTTCGACGATGTGGACTTGTCGCGCACCGTGGGCTGGTTCACCAGCGTGTTTCCACTCCTCCTCGAACTTGGCGGGGCCGCAGGTCCTGGCGAGGAACTTAAGGCCATTAAAGAGCAACTGCGCGCGGTGCCCAACAACGGCGTCGGTTTCGGCATCTTGCGCTACCTGACCCCCGACCCGGAGGTCTCGCGCCGACTGAGCCTATTGCGCCCTTCAGAAATCAGCTTTAACTATCTCGGCCAGTTCGGCCAGCGCTCGGCGAAACCCTCGCCGCGGGGCAGCGGCAAGCCAAAGCCTCCGGTTCTGGTCAGCCGATCGCCCGAAGGGACCGGACCGTCGATCAGCCCGCGCGCCCTACGTCGCCACAAGATAGATGTCGTCGGCGTCGTGGAAGCGGACTGCCTCCAGCTCAACCTGTTCTATAGCCGCAACCTGCACCAGCGAGCCACCATCGAGCGGCTGGGCGCCTCCTTGGAGCAGGCTCTCGTGGCGTTGGTGGACCACTGCCGGCAGCCGGAGGCGGGTGGCTTCACCCCTTCGGACTTTCCGCTTGCCGGCCTCGATCAAACGACTCTCGACGAGCTCTCGCGCCATCACTCCGGGATGGCCGATCTCTACCCACTGGCTCCATTGCAACATGGCATTCTCTTTCATGCCGTCTTTGCACCGACCGCCGGGGCGTACCACATGCAGCTGGCCTGTGCCTTCAATGGGCCGCTCGATGTTGGCGCATTCCACCGCGCCTGGGAGCAGGTGGTGGAGCGCCACCCGATCATGCGGACCCGGTTCGAGTGGCAGCGGGTCGAGACTCCGCTGCAAGTGGTCTTGGAGCGGGTGGAGGTACCCTTTGCCGAGGAGGATCTTCGCGGCCTAAGCGGCGAGCGGCAGCGGGCTCACCTGGCCACTTTCCTCAGCGAGGATCGAAGACTCGGTTTCGATCCCTCCAAGGCGCCTCTGATGCGGCTGCGGGTGATGCGCTTCGCCGACCAACACTACCGGGTGATTTGGAGCCATCACCACTTGCTCCTCGACGGCTGGTGCATGCATCTGGTGTACAAGGAGGTCTTCGCCCTCTACGAAGCCCAACTTGGCGGCGCCGCCGCGATCTTGCCGACGATCCGGCCCTATAGGGACTACATCCGGTGGCTCTCTGAGCAAGACGGCCAGGCCGCCCGCGCCTACTGGCGACGAATTCTCGATGGTTTCGAGGCCCCGACGCCCCTGGCGGTGGAGAGGCCGGCGAGCAGCGCGGCGAGCGATGAACCGGCCACCGTCGCCGAGAGTCGGCGGGTCCTGTCACTCGCCGAGACAGAAACCCTCAAGGAGAGCGCCCGGCGTCAGCGGCTCACCGCCAACACCCTGCTGCAAGGGGCCTGGGCGATTCTCCTGGCCCGCTACAGCGCCACCACCGACGTCGTCTTTGGGGTCACGGTGAGCGGCCGCCCGGCGGATATGGATCAGGTTGAGTCGATGATCGGTCTGTTTATCAACACCCTGCCCGCGCGGGTCGAGGTCGCGGACGACATGGAGCTGGGTCGTTGGCTGGGTGATCTTCAGAGCGCCCAAGCGGAGATGCGGCAGTACGAGTTCAGCGCTTTGAGCGAGGTGCAGGGATGGAGCGATATCCCCGGCGGCACGGCCCTCTTCGACAGCATCGTGGTCTTTGAGAACTACCCGGTGGACACCACCGTGCGCGAGCAGGCGGCCGAGCGAAGCAGCGGTGGTTTCAGCGTTTCCGAGGTCGACAACTTTGAGCAAACCAGCTTCGGTTTGACCCTGATGGCCAGTTTGAGCACGGTGATGCCACTGGATGTGATGTATGACGCCAACCGTTTTGACGCGGTCACCATCGAGCGCATATTGGGCCACCTCTCGACCCTCCTACTGTCCATGTGCGACGACGAAGAGGCCCGCCTTGGCACCCTCCCGATGCTTCCAGAAGCGGAGCGCCGGCAGTTGGTGGTGGAGTGGAACTCGACGGCCGTGGCCTATCCGCGAGAGCCCTTCCTGGTGCAGCTCTTCGAGGAGCGGGCCACGCTTCATCCCGAGCGCCGAGCCTTGGAGTTCGCCGGGGAGTGGCTGAGCTATGGCGAGTTGAACGGCCGGGCCAACCAGCTGGCTCACTACTTGCTCTCGGTGGGCGTGGAACACGAACAGCTGGTCGCCGTCGCGGCGGAGCGTTCGTTGGAAATGGTGATCGCCCTATTGGCGATCCTCAAAGCCGGTGCCGCCTATTTGCCGGTCGATCCCTCGCTGCCTCGCGAGCGCCAAGAGTTCATGCTGCGCGACGGCGACGTGAACCTGCTGTTGACCCAAGAGAGGTACCTCGACCAGCTGCCCGCCTCCTCGGCCAGCCGGGTGGCGCTCGATGGGCAGTGGGAGGAGATTGCCCGCCACGAGAGCTGCAACCTCGATCTTCCGCTGACCGCGGTGGGCATGGCCTACATGATCTACACCTCGGGCTCCACCGGTCAGCCCAAAGGGGTGATCAACTCCCACGGAGCGATCCTCAACCGGATTCTCTGGATGCAGGAGGCCTATCCGCTCGACGAGAGCGATGTGGTCTTGCAGAAGACCCCGTATTCGTTCGACGTCTCGGTGTGGGAGTTCTTCTGGCCCTTGGCGGTCGGTGCGCGATTGGTCGTGGCGCGACCTGGTGGCCACCAAGACAGCCGCTACTTGGCCGAGCTGATCGGCTCCGCAAGAGTCACCACGTTGCACTTCGTCCCCTCGATGCTGCGCATCTTCTTGACCGAAGAGGACCTCTCGACCTGCGCCTCGCTGCGCCGGGTGATTTGCAGTGGTGAAGCGCTGCCGCGAGATCTGAAGCAGAGTTTCGCCGAGCGGATCTCCTGCGAGCTGCATAACCTGTACGGCCCGACCGAAGCGGCCGTCGATGTCACCGAGTGGTCGTGCTTCGGCGATGGTTCGCCGGCTGAAGTGGCGCGCATCGAAGCTTGCCGAGAGGCGGCGACGGTGCCCATCGGCCAGCCGATCGCCAACCTAGAGATCCACCTGCTCGATCCGCGTGGAGAGCCGGTGCCGGTGGCCGTTGCTGGCGAGCTTCACATCGGCGGCGTGGGGCTGGCGCGGGGCTATTGGAAGCGACCGGCGCTGACCGCGGAGAAGTTCGTCCCCAACCCCTTCGCCGCCGCCGGCTCACGTCTATACCGGACTGGCGATCTGGTTCGCCGCTGGCCGGGCGGCGCCATGGAGTTCCTGAGTCGGATCGATTTCCAGGTCAAGATTCATGGCCTTCGCATCGAGCTAGGGGAGATCGAGGGGGCCATTTTGGAACTAGAAGAGGTCCACCAGACGGTGGTTGTGGTGCGCGAGGAGAACTCCGGCTGCCAGCAGTTGGTCGGCTACCTGGTGGCCAAGGAAGATCAGAAACTGCCGACGCTGCGCGACCTGCGCGAGCGGCTGGCCACCCGGTTGCCCGAGTACATGGTGCCGTCGCTGTTCATCCCGCTGGCGCGGCTGCCGTTGTCGCCCAACGGCAAGGTGAATCGCAAGGCGCTGCCCTCCGGGGAGGAGGAGCGGCTAGAGAGCGTCGAGACCTTCGTCGCCGCCCGCGATCCAGTGGAGGAGGCGCTCGCCACCATTTGGCGGCAGGTTCTTCGCCGGGAGCAAATCGGTGTCCACGACAATTTCTTCGAACTCGGCGGCGACTCGATCCTCAGCCTGCAAGTGGTCTCCCTGGCGGCGCGTGCCGGCCTCCAGTTGACCGCCCGCCAGGTCTTTGCCCACAACACGATCGCCGACCTGGCTGCCGTCGCCGGTAGCGCCACCGAGGTCGAAGCCGAGCAGGGCGCGGTGGTCGGGTCGGTGCCGCTGACCCCTATCCAACACTGGTTCTTCGAGCAAGAGCGCGCTGAGCCTCATCACTTCAACCAAGCCTTCTTCCTCGCCGCCCGGCCGCTGCCCGACCACCACTTGATGCGGCGGGTGATCGAGAGGTTGATGGTCCATCACGACGTGTTGCGCAGCCGCTTCGAAGTGAAGCCTTCGGGAGCGGTCGAGCAACGTATTCTGGCTCCGGCGGGTCTCGCCGACGAGGTCCTGACCTTCGATTTGTCCAACCTGGGCAGTGAGGTGCGCGCTACGACGATGCGGAGGTTAGTGGGGCGTACCCATGCCAGCCTCAACCTCGCAAGGGGTCCGATCTTCCGCTGCGTGCTCTTCGATCTGGGCGCCGAACGTGGGGCTCGACTTTTTTCGGTGATGCATCACCTAGTGATGGATGGAGTCTCGTGGAGAATTTTTCTGGAGGACTTGCCCAATCTGTACCTGGAGATGGCCGGTGAGTCGAGTGCAAGCGAGGAGGCGGAGCCGCTCGCCGCCTTGGCGGCCAAGAGCAGCTCCTATCAGGCCTGGGCGCGCCGACTGGCGGAGTACGCGACCGACTCCGCGCTGCCGCGGGGTGAAATGGAACACTGGATCGGCTTGCGGAGCGGTGGGCCGGTCGAGCTACAGCGGGACGGCGAGGGGGGAGAGAACCTGGAGAGTACCTGCCGCTCGATTGAGCTGAAGCTCTCCGCGCCGGAGACGGTGGCCTTGCTCGAAGAAGTGCCCCGCGCCTACCGCACGCGGATCGACGATGTTCTGCTCACCGCGGTGAGCGGCGCCCTGCGCGAGATGGCCGGTGGGCCGGTGTTGATCGACCTCGAAGGCCACGGCCGCGAGGCACCGTTTGAGGAGATCGATCTTTCACGGACACTCGGCTGGTTCACCACCATCTATCCGGTGCTTCTCGATCCCGGCGCGGAGAGCGCTCCCGGCGAGGCTCTGATGACGGTCAAGGAGCAGCTGCGGGCGGTGCCGGGCAAGGGGTTGGGCTACGGCGTTTTGCGCTATCTGGCCAGCGAGGAGGTGCGAGGCCAACTCGCCGCCTTGCCGCAAGCTCAGATCAGCTTCAACTACCTGGGCCAGCTGGATCGCGCGGCGCAGTCCAAACCCACCGCCACAGCCGAGATAGAACCGACGGCGGAGGGCAGCGCGGCGCACGGGGTGGCGAGTGTTCCCCCTCCCGTCCACAGCGGGCCGGTGCGCTTCGGCTTCACGCCGGAGCCGACGGGCGACGGCTACAGCGCACGGGGGATGCGGCGCTATCTTGTGGACATCGACTGCAAGATCGTGGGCGGCCACCTGCACATTGCGTTGCGCTACAGCGAGGTGGCCCACCGCACAGCGACGGCGCGGCGGCTGCTGGATTTGATCGGCGACAGGCTGCGCCAGTTGATCGCCCACTGCCTTGAGAGCGATGCCGGTGGCTACACTCCCTCCGACTTTCCCCTCGCCCAGCTCGATGCCGCGACCCTGCGCAAGGTGGTCGGCGGTCGGCGTGGAATCGAAGATATTTATCCTCTCTTGCCCACCCAGCAAGGGATGCTTTTCTTTCGTATCTACGCTCCGGGCTCGTATGCCTACCATCAGCAGAATGTGCGCCGTCTAGGCGACGGGGTAGAGGTCGAGGCGCTGGTCGAGGCCTGGAAAGACATGGTCGCGACCCACCCGATCCTGCGCACTTCGTTCGCTTGGGAGGATCTTGACGAGCCGCTCCAAATCGTCCATGAGAAGGTGGACATTCCCTGGCGATTGCTCGACTGGCGCGACTCGCCGAGCGCGGAACACGGGAGAATGTTCGAGCGCTATCTAGAAGAGGATCGGCGGCTAGGTTTCGATCTGTCGCGGCCGCCTTTGATGCGTTGTACGTTGATTCGCACGGCCGAGAACTCCTACATTTTTTGCTGGAACTACCATCACATTCTGCTCGATGGGTGGAGCCTGCCGGTCCTCTATAACGAGCTATTTCAACGCTACCTGGGGCATGCCACCGGGCGGTCGCGAGCGCTACTCAGTCGACGGCCATTTCGCGATTACGTGGCCTGGAATTTGGAGCAGGATATCGCCAAGGCCGAGCGTTTCTGGCGCAGCGAGTTGAGTGGTTTTCAAGAGCCCACGTCGGTGGGTTTGGAAACCGCCATGGTCAGCCGATCGGAACGGGAGGAGTCCTACGCGGCGATCGATAGCCGGTTGTTCGTCTCGGTGAGCGAGGCACTACAACGGCTCGGCAGCCGGTACAAGGTGAGCCAGAACGCAATCGCGCAAGCAGCCTGGGGGCTGGTTCTGAGCCGTTTCAGCAACCAGGAAGACGTTCTCTTCGGCGCCACCGTCTCAGGCCGCTCCGCCCCTTTGCCGGGTATGGAGACGATGCTCGGCTTGTTCATCAATACTTTGCCGGTGCGCGTCCAAGCTGAGCCAGAGGCCAAAGTCGGGGAGTGGATTCAAGGCTTGCAAGATCGCCAGCTGGCGGCTCGGGAATTCGAGTACAGCTCGCTGATGCAAGTCCAAGGGTGGAGCGAGGTAGCGTCCAATAGGATGCTGTTCGAGTCGATCCTCGTCTTTGAGAACTATCCGGAGGATCTCTCCTTTCGCTCCGCGGAGGACACGGTGGCGCTCAACCCGCCGCCGACCGTGCCGGCTAGCGGTCCGGCTAGCGGGCCCGAGCCTGTCGTTGAGGCTGCGTCGGTCCCAGCGTCGGCCCCAGCGACCGGGGCTCCGACTCCCGCGGCCGCGAGCGAGGAAGCTTCGCCGGTCGAGCTCGAATCCTTCGAGCGCACCAGCTATCCGATCACCGTGGTGGTGATGGCGGAAGCCGAGGAGTGGACTCTACTTCTCGGCTATGACCGCCACTACCTGGACTTTGCGCTGGCCGCTCGCCTCCTCGCCACGCTACGCACGGTGTTGGGTTCGATGGCCCAGATGCCGCGAGGGCGGCTCGGGAATCTGCCTCTGATGTTGCCCAATGAGATCGAGCAGCTCATCGCCTCTAACCAGACGCAGGTCGAGTTTCACCATGCCGATCTGCCGATGGCGGAGTTGCTTGCCACTCGCTGGCGTGACTGGCCGGACTCGATCGCTCTGCTGCACGGCGAAGAGCACGTAACCTACGGCCAACTCGATCGGCGGGTGGGCCACTTGGCTCGGCTGCTGCGCGGCAAAGGGGTTGGTCCCGAAGTGAAGGTGGCGATTCACGCCCGGCGCTCCACCGCTCAGATCACCGCCATGCTCGCCGTCTTGCGGGCCGGGGGCGCCTACCTCCCGCTCGATCCCGACCTTCCCGCCGAGAGACAGCGCTTCATGCTCGAGGACTCCGGCGCGGCGCTCATCCTCTCCGACTCGCCTCGGCACGCAACCGACGCCCTGGGCGAGGTGAGTGGTCCGCGCGAGGTGATCGCGCTGCGCTACCTTGGCGTGGAGTTCGACGCGCTCGGTGGTGAGTGTCTAGCACCAGACGATGCGCCTCGTTTGGACGCCGAGAACCTGGCCTATCTGATCTACACCTCGGGTTCCACCGGCCTTCCCAAGGCGGTCATGATCAGCCAGCGTTCGATGGTTGATTTCGTCCTGGCCACGGTCGAGGATGGACCCGTTCGCCGCCAAGATCGCGTGTTGCAGTTTGCCTCGATCGCCTTTGATACCAGTGTCGAGGAGATCTTCCCGGCGTTGCTAGAGGGCGGAACTTTGGTGCTGCGCGACGATGCGATGCTGGAACTGGCTCAGTTCGTGGAGTCCTGCCATCAGTACAGATTGAGTGTGCTCGACCTGCCTACGGCCTACTGGAGGGAGTTAACCTCCGGCATGAAGCGCGAGGGGCTACGCCTTCCGGCCTCGATCGAGTTGGTGATCATCGGGGGCGAGAAGGCGCAGGCGGAAACCCTTGTGCAATGGATGGAGGTGGTCCCGCGGAGAGTCCGACTGCTCAACACGTACGGTCCCACCGAAGCCACGGTGGTCGCGACCCAGGCTCTCTTGGAGAGTGAGCCGACCCTGCATCCGACCTACGGCGGTGGCCAGTGGAGCGAGGTGCCCATCGGAGGGCCCCGCGCCAACGCCCGGGCCTTCGCCTTGGACCGCTTCGGCAATCCGCTGGCGCCCGGGGTTCCCGGTGAGCTACACCTGGGTGGTACCGGTCTTGCGCGCGGCTATCTGGCACGACCGGGGTTGACCGCCGAGAGCTTCGTACCCGATCCTCACGCCTCGCAGGCCGGCAGCCGGCTCTACAGGACCGGGGATCGTGTCCGCCGGAGCAACGCTGGGGAGCTGGAGTTTCTCGGTCGGATCGACGACCAGGTCAAGGTGCGCGGATACCGGATCGAGCTTGGCGAGATCGAGGCCGCTCTCCAAGCGCTTCCCGAGGTCGAAGAGGCGGCGGTGGTCGTGGCGCGCGACGGTGGTGGCTCACGCTTGGTGGCCTTCGTCGTACCGCGATCCGAGTTGCCGGAGTGGGTGGCTCTGCGTCGGCGCTTGGCCAAACGGCTGCCGGACTACATGATCCCTTCGGCGCTGGTGGAACTTGCCGCGATGCCCAAGACCACCAGCCAGAAGATCGATCGCGGCGCTCTCACCCGCCGTGAAGCCAGCCCGGTCGTCGCACCGGCTACATTCCTGGCACCGCGTACGGACTTGGAGAAGCGGATCGCGGGTATCTGGTCGCGCCTGTTCAAGCGAACGGAGATTGGGGTTGATGAGAGCTTCTTTGAACTCGGCGGTGAGTCGCTGCTGGCGCTGCGCTTGATGTCTGAGATCCGTCAGCGAACGGGCGTCAGCTTGGCGCTGGCCCGCCTCTTCGAAGACGACACCATCGCCGATCTGGCGCGTGCTGTCGAGGCCGAAAGAGAGGGCTCTTCCAGCTACTCACCCTTGGTGGAAATTCAGAGCCGGGGCGAAGGCGGTGCGCGTTTTTGTGTTCATCCGGCAGGCGGTGAGGTCCTCTGTTACGCCGACCTGGCCGCGGCTCTGGGGCCGTCGCACCCCTTCCTAGGGCTGCAAGCCGCCGGCTTAGTGGCCGGGAGCGAACCCATAGAGACGGTCGCTGAGATGGCGACCAGCTATGTCGCCGCCATGCGCGGCTATCAGACCAAAGGACCCTACCGGATCCTGGGTTGGTCCGTCGGTGGGGTGATTGCGGTGGAGATGGCGCGGCAACTGCGCGCCGAGGGAGCGCAGGTGGCGTCGGTGGTCCTCTTGGACACTCTCACTCCCGCGCGGATGCCGGTGTGGGATGACCTGGAGTTGGAGCGATCCTTCGTTGGCTTGCTGGGCTTGCCGGTCGAGGGCGCCAACTCGATCCTGCCCGCCGGTCTAGAACACATGGACGAGGAGAACCGCTTGTCGGCCCTGCTCGCTGCCGTGCGCCGGTCCGATCGATGGAGCGGCGCGGCATCGAGCGACGAACTGCGCAGGCAGTGGCGGGTTTACAAGACAGTAGTGCGGGCGGTGGAGAAGCAGGGTCCAACCGTGCTCGATGTTCCGGCTCTCCTGGTCCGAGCCGGCGATGAAGCGGCCGACAACCGAGCGGGCGAGGAACCGACGTTGGGCTGGTCGGCTTTCCTTCCCAATCTTCGAGTAGGGTGGGTGGCGGGTGCCCACGAGAACTTCGTTTTCGAACCCCGGGTATCGGCTCTCGCAAGGCTGCTGATCAGTCATGAAGGCTAAGAGAACGATCGCGATGGTGGTACCCTCACCCCTGGAACTGGAGAGTCCAGCGTGATCGCTCCGGTGGCCATGGTCTTCGGGCCAGGGTCGGCCGGGGAGGAAAGTCCGAACTCCCACGGGCAGCATGCTTGCTAACGGCAAGGCGTAGTGATGCGATGGAAAGTGCAACAGAAAG
>QIHU01000318.1 GCA_003231035.1 Acidobacteriota bacterium | reverse complement strand
AGGCGGGGCTCGTCGCGCCCTTCGATCTCGATCAGGATCCAGCAGCATCCCAGCCAGATCAGGGGTGAGAAGGTGTTCATCGAGAAGGTGCCGAACATCAGCTGCGGAACTGAGGCGGCGAGGAGCGCGCCGCCGGCCAGAGCTTGGCCGAAGAGGTCCCCGCCGAGGCGGCGGGCCAAGAGCATGGTCAGGGAGACGCTCAGCGCTCCCACCAAAGCGGGAAGGATGCGAAAAGCCCAGAGGGAATCGCCGAGCAGCGCTCGAACCAGCGCCAGAATCCAGGGTGCCAGGGGTGGGTGATCAACGTAACCCAGCGCTGGATGGGCCGCGCAAGCCGCGTAGTAGAGCTCGTCAATGAAGAAACCGTAGGAGCCCAAGATACCTGGCAAGTAATAGAACGCTCCGGCGAAGAGAGCGAAAATAGCGAGGAGTCGTCTCTCAGCCTTGGTCAGAGGCTGGCTTGTCAGAGTGTGGTGGATTGGAGTGCTTTCCATGGTTTCCCTCCTTGCGAAGCGAGCTGCGAATGCGTTTGGGAATGCGTCTGGCAATCGCTGCCATCCTAGGCTCGTCCCCTCTCTTGGCCGATGCGGAAGGGCTCATCGGGACACTGCTGGGTTGAACGGGACCGTGGAGAGGTTGAGCGGGACTCTGATCGAACCCTATGGATCTATACTTCCTCAGGTGTTAGCACGCAGCCAAACTCCAAGGGGATCGTCCAAGACTTCCAGGACTTCCGCCGTGATGTCTCTGGTGTTCCCGTGGTTTGTCATCCTGCTGGTTCTCTCGTTTCTCCGCTTCGCCTACCGTCATCTGGCGGTCGTGGCGGCAGGTGGCGACAGTCCCGTGGTCGGGACTTTGATCGACGAGTTCACGGGTGTCTTCGGTGCTGGCCTCCTTTTCTGGCCGTTGCGCGCGGTAGTTCGTCGCTGGCCCCTGGAGAGGAGCAACTGGCTTCGGCGAGGTGGGTTCTACCTTCTAGGACTGCCTCTCTTCTCAGTCATTCACACCAACCTCAACTGGGTCTCCCGGTTAATTCTCTACCCGCTGGCGGGCCAGGGCAGCTACAACTATGGCCTGATGCCGGCACGGTATTTGATGGAGTTCTCGATCGACGTCATCGGCTTCGCGGTGATCGTCGTTGGGTTGCACGTCGCGCGGAGTTTCCAGCGCAGCCGGCAACGCGAACTCGAAGCGGTCCAGTTGCAACGCAACCTCACCCAAGCCCGTCTCGATAGCCTGCGTCTTCAATTGCAACCCCATTTCCTTTTCAACTCCCTCAACACTATTTCCGCCGCGATGCATCGCGATGTCGAGGCCGCCGATGAGATGATCCAACGGCTCGGTGACCTGCTTCGGCTCTCCCTGCGCCGTGGCGAGAACGATGAAGTCACCCTGGCGCAGGAGATCGAGGCGCTGGAGGATTATCTGGCTCTGATGCGGGCTAGGTTTGGCGATCGACTGGATGTGGCGGTCGAGGTGGAACCGGCGGCGCAAGGGGTCCGGGTGCCTTCGATGCTCTTGCAGCCTTTGGTCGAGAACGCCATCCGTCATGGCGCCTTGGAAAGTGCCGGAGCGGCGCGGGTTCGGGTTTCGGCGCAACGGCGGCAAGACCATCTGTCGATCGAGGTCTGGGACGACGGTCCGGGCATCGAGCCGGGGATCGATCCGTTCGCTTCGGGCCTCGGCCTTTCGGCGACCGCTGAGCGTTTGCGGTTGCTCTACGGCGAGGAGCAGAGCCTGGTCGCCGCGCCTGGCGAGCGGGCTGGTTTCTCAATCCGTATCGAAATCCCGTTGCGCTCGAAGAGGGTTGGATGATCCGTGTCCTGATTGTCGACGACGAAGAACCGGCCCGCTCCAAGCTGGCGGGCTTCCTGGCGGACGAGGAGGGCCTTGAGGTCGTCGGCGAGGCCGCCGACGGCAATGCGGCGATCCACGCCATTCTAGATCTCGACCCCGACCTTGTCTTTCTTGATATTCAAATGCCTCATCTCGACGGCCTGGAGGTCGTTCGCCGGCTTGGCCGGCAGGTCGGTTATCGGGCCGTGCCTTGGATTGTCTTTGTCACCGCCTATGACGAACATGCCCTCGCCGCCTTTGACGTCCAAGCCATCGACTACTTGCTCAAGCCCTACGCCCGTCGCCGCCTGGGTCAAGCCTTGGCCAGAGTTCGCGGGAGGATGGAGACCGAGCAGCGAGCTGAGAGCGCTGAGCGGCTGGGTAGGTTGCTGGAGAAGGCAGGCCCCCGTGTGCAATACCTTGAGCACATCCTGGTCAAGAAGGCGATCCACCGAGAGATCCTCTTGCCGGTGAGCGAGATCGATCTTCTCCGCGCCAAGGGTAACTATGTGGAGTTGGTGACCGGCAAGGGCAGCTACGCCTGTCGCGGCCCTTTGTCGAAGGTGGTCGCCGGCCTGGACCCCAGCCTCTTTCTTAAAATCAACCGAGGGGAAATGGTGCGCCTGGCGGCGGTGGAGGAGTTTCAACCTTGGTTCCGGGGCGACTATCGAGTGGTGATGAAGAACGGAGAGGTGCTGAACTGGAGTCGCAGGTATCGAGCCCGCACCCGAGAACAGCCTGGCTTCACCCTCGGCGGCTGAAGCCAAGAACATCGCGAGTCGGGTGGCACTTCGTTAGCTCCGGTCTTCCTGCAATTTGACAAGCCCCCCACGCCTTTCCCGCTTAGGTGAGAGAAGGGCCTGGTTGGGCTTCCGGGCTTAGCTACCGAAGCTCCACTGGGTGCCAGTAACGTCGGCGTTCTTCGCTGCCGAAGGCGCTAACTCCGGGAGGTTCTGATGCGGAATTGGTTCTTGTGGATGGTGTTTTTGTCGTTGACGAGCGGAACAGTGTTCGGCGAGGAGTGTGTCGGAGGAATGGTCCAGGGATATTCGTGCAGTAACGTGACCTTAGTGTCTCACCTCACCCTCGCGGATCTCGGGACCTCTACCGTCTCTGACAACTGGGGTTGGGAAGACCCTGCGACCGGAATTGAGTACGCGATCCTCGCCGCCTTCGATGGCACGATCTTCGTCAGCTTGGAAGATCCTGAGAATCCCGTCGTACTCGGTCGATTGCCGTCGCACAACGGCTTCGATACGAGACTTCGCGACCTCAAGGTGTATGCTAATTACGCCTTCATCGTGGCCGACAAGCTCGGCCACGGCATGCAGGTCTTCGACCTGACAGAGCTGCGCAGCGTCGTGACGCCGCCCGTGGTGTTCTCCGAAACCGTGCACTACAACGGTTTTTCCGAGACCCACAACATTGCCATCAACCCGGACTCCGGCTTCGGCTACGCTGTAGGAAGCGACGATTGTAGCCAGGGCCTGCACATGATCGACATCAGCACCCCTTTGATCCCGGTGTTTGTGGGTTGTTACTCCGAGGCAGGACACATTCACGACACGGTGTGCCAGATCTACCAGGGCCCCGACCTGGACCACCAGGGGAAAGAGATCTGTGTGGCAGCCGACCTGTCCGGTTTGGTGACCATTGTTGACATGACCGACAAGATCAATCCGGTGACTCTATCGATGACTCCCTATGCCAACGCTGCGATCTCCCACCAGGGTTGGATGACTGAGGACCAGCGTTTCTACCTCCACGGGGACGAGGGCGACGAGTTCGCCGGCAACAACACCAGCACTTACGTGTTCGACATTCAGGATCTCGACAACCCGTTCCTTGCCGACACCTACACGGCGACGACGAAAGCGACCGATCACAATCAGTACATCCGTGGCAATTACCTCTTCCAGGCCAACTACCGCGCCGGTTTCCGGGTCCTCGAGCTGGGCGATCTGTCGCTCGGCGAGCTGACTGAAGTAGCCTTTTTGGATACCAGGCCAATGGATGATTCGACCACCCAGAGTGGCGCCTGGTCGACCTACCCGTTCTTCGACAGCGGGCTGGTGATCGTCACCGATACCGCGGAAGGGTTCTTCGTCATCCGACCGAAGTTCGGCGTCTTCTCCGATGGATTCGACAGCGGCGACACCTCGGCCTGGTCGACCACGGTTCCCTAGTGTCTTGGCAAGCGGCGGGTCATCGGCGCCACCCGAACCCGCGCTTCCCGCCACCGGGCGCGGACGAGTTCTAGGGTGAGGTCGGTGTCGCTGGTGTAGGCGCGGTTGGGGATTTCGCGGTAGGGGAGGCGGAAGGTGGTGGTGCCGGCTAGGGGGAAGGGGTCGAGGTGGAGGGTCTGGCCGTCGAAGGCGGCGTGCACGCCTCGCCGTTCGCGCGGTTCGAGCCAGCGGTTGCAGACCACCAGGGAGAGGAGGTCGGTGAGGTCTATGTAGGCGTAGTCACTGGCCACATCGTCTGGGTCGAGGCTGAGTTCTTCGAGGAGTTCGCTGTGCCGTTGGCGCAGCGTTTGGAGTAGCTCGGCGTGGACGGGGTCGTCGCCGCTGTCGTGGTGGTGGAGATGGTCTCGGTGAAGGAAGAGGGCGTGGTGGAGGATCAGCAGGGTGGCGTAGGGGTGCTCCTCGCGGTTGCGAGCGGTACCGCGTAGCCAGATTTCCTGGCGGATTTCCTGGGGCATGGTGAGGAAGTCGTGGGGTCGTCCGGTTGTAAGGTCGACGCGGGGGGCCGAATCGGCTTCCCACCAGCCGTTGTCGTGTTCGCGGGTGGCGAAGAGGATCTCTGGGCGGCGTGGGTGGTCGGGGAGGCCGTCGTTGCGCCACAGCGAGAGCAGCTCGGCGGCGAAGTGGGCGTGGTCGTTTTGGGTGACGAGGCGCAGCTGGCCGTCGTGGGTGGCTACGATCATGCGAGGGAGGATATCGGCTTCTCAGGCCGCCCGAGGGCGGCGCGCCGGATATGCTCGGCGCCACCATGCCAAGCACTGCTACCACGCCCCGCCTATGGACAGAGATGACTTGGCCCGAGGTACACGCCTTGGATTTGGCCTCCACGATCGCCCTTCTTCCGGTGGGGGCCACCGAGGCGCACGGGCCGCACTTGCCGCTTTCGACCGATGTGGTGATCGGCGAGGCGATGGCGCGTGCCGGGGGCGAGCGGTTGGTGGAGGCGGGATGGGAGGCGGTTGTCTTGCCACCGTTGGCCTACACGGCGGCACCTTTCGCCGCCGGCTTCGCCGGCACGATCTCGGTCCGTCCTGAAACGGTCACCGCGCTGCTGGTGGACATCGTCGCTAGCCTCGCTCAGCTGGGTCCCAAGGCGTTGGTGATCTGTAACGCCCACCTCGACCCGACCCATGTGGGATCGATCTGTGCGGCGCTCGAGCGCTGCGAGGCCACACCCGCTCTGACCGGGCTGAAGGTGGTCTTCCCGGACATTACCCGCAAGCCCTGGGCGCTGCGCTTGAGCGACGAGTTCAAGAGCGGAGCCTGCCACGCGGGGTGCTACGAAGGGTCGATCGTCATGGCGGAGAGGTCCGACCTGGTCCGCCACGAGGTACAGCGGGAGTTGGTGAGCAACCCGGTCTCGCTGTCGCGGGCGATTCGGGATGGCAAGACCAGTTTTGAGCAGGCGGGGGGGGAGCGGGCCTATTTTGGCGATCCGGCCGCCGCCACCGTGGGCGAGGGTGAGCAGACGGTTCACCTGTTGGGCGGGATCGTCGCCGACGCGGTGGTCGCGGCTCTCGGTGAGGCGGGCGCCGGCGGTCTTGGCGACAAGTAGGGGTCGTGAAGGGCTGGAACCTGATAGTTTGTGGGCCATGCTAAGACTAGTAGGCAAGGGAGCGGTCATCACCGGAGGCGGTCGTGGGATCGGTGCCGCGGTGGCCCGTGGTTTGGTCGAAGAAGGGGCGTCGGTGGTGCTGGCGGCGCGCACCGTGGCGCAGGTGGAGGCGGTGGCCGAGGAGCTCACCGCCGACGGCCACCGGGCCTGGGCGGTGCCTTGCGATGTGACCGATCCCGAGCAGGTCGCCAACTTGGCGGCGGTCGCCAACGACCATTTGGGTAAGATCGATATTTTGGTCAACAATGCCGGTATCGCCATCGCCGGGCCGGTGAAGTCGATTCGGCTGAAGGACTGGGAGAAGGTGATGGCGGTCAACACCACGGGCACCTTCTTGTGCGCCCGCGCCATGATGCCGGCGATGGCCGAGCGCGGCTGGGGCCGGGTGGTCAACGTCGCCTCGATCGCCGGCTTGGCGGCCGGCCAGTACATCAGCGCCTACGCCGCTTCCAAGCACGCGGTGATCGGCTTCACCCGCGCCGCCGCCGCCGAGATGGCGGCGCACGGAGTGACGGTCAACGCGGTGTGCCCCGGTTACGTCGAGACGGCGATGACCGAAAAAACGTTGGACAACATCGAAGCCAAGACGCAGCTGGGCCGCGATCAAGGTCGCAAAATGTTGGAGAAAGTCAGCCCTCAGGAGCGCCTGTTCGCTCCCGAAGAGGTGGCCTACCTGGTTCTTTGCCTATGTGACCCTCGGGCGCGCGGGGTCAACGGCCACGCGCTGGTGCTCGACGGTGGCGCCCTGCACACCGCCTGAGTTTTCGTGGTGCCGACCCTAAAACTGACCCCGATCAACCCGCAAGCGCTCGGAGCGCCGCGGGGCTTCTCGCATGGCATGCTGGCGCCAGCTGGCGGCCGCTTGCTCTGTATCGCCGGCCAGATCGGCTGGGACGGGGAGCAGCGGATGGTCAGTAACAGCTTCGCCGAACAGTTCGGCCAAGCGTTGGCCAACGTGGTGGCGGTGGTGCGCGAAGCTGGCGGCGAGGCCGGCGACCTGGCGCGCTTGACGATCTACGTCACCGACCATCAGGAGTACCTCAGCGATCTGGCGCGGGTGGGGGCGCTCTACCGCGAGCGGATGGGACGTCACTTCCCGGCGATGGCCCTGGTCGAGGTCGCGGCCCTCCTCGAACCGGGCGCCAAGGTCGAGATTGAAGCGACCGCCGTGCTGGCGTCGTAACGGCGGAGTTGTCGCCCTAACCAACCCTCTGAATAGCGAGCCCACAATGCCGATTGAGCCCCGTAGCTTTCTGTACCACCTCGACCCCGAGACCGGCGTCGCCACGGTAACTCTCGACCGGCCAGAGCGGTTGAACGCACTGACCTTCGAGGTCTACGATGAGCTGCGCGAGTGCTTTCTGGCGCTCGACCACGAACCGGGAGTGCGCTCGATTGTGTTGACCGGTTCGGGGCGCGCCTTCTGTTCAGGGGGCGATGTGGAGGACATTATCGGCGAGCTGTTCAAGCTCGACTATCGTGGCTTGCTTGAATTCACCCGCAAGACCGGGGCGCTCATTTTGGCCATGCTGCGTTGCCGGCGACCCATTGTGGGAGCGCTCAACGGGACGGTGGCGGGGGCCGGGGCGGTGATCGCCAGCGCGTGCGACATCCGCATCGGTGCCGAGAACGCGAAGATCGCCTTCCTCTTTACCAAGGTCGGCCTTTCGGGCGCGGATATGGGAGCTTCGTGGTTGCTCCCCCGCTTGGTCGGTCACGGGCGGGCGAGCGAGCTGTTGATGACCGGCGATTTCATCGCTGCCGACGAGGCCTATCGCATCGGTCTTTACAATCGGGTGGCACCCCTTGGGGAGGCGCTCACCGTGGCCCAGGAGTGGGCGCGCAAGCTGGCGAGGGGCCCCTCGTTCGGCCTCGAAGTGACCAAGATGATGTTGCTGCGCGAAGCGGCGATGGATGTTGAAAGCGCCATGGCCAACGAAGTAGAGATTCAGGCGGCGTGCATGGAGGATCCCAACTTTCGCGAGTCCTACGACGCCTTTGTCGACAAACGCAAGCCACGCTTCCAATGACCAGCACCGACCCTCTCGTCGGTGCTGGCCCTTCGGCCTGTGTGCCGGATACCGAACTGATCGGTGCCTTTCTCGACCCGAGCCACCATTCGCTGGCCCGGGAGGTGGGTGCCTTCGCTGCCGCCGAGCTGGTCTCGTTGCCCCAGCCCGAAGACGACGCGGCGGGTCGCGAACAGGCGGGTGAGATCTTGCGTCGTGCCGGCGGTGCCGGCTGGTGCGGCGCGGCGGTGGCGCGAGAGTGGGGTGGGCGGACTGAAGCGCCCGATTTTCGTGCCCTCTGCCTGATCCGCGAGTCCTTCGCCGCCGCCTCGCCGCTGGCCGACGCGGTTTTCGCTCTGCAAGGGTTGGGGTCGATGCCGTTGACTTTGGCCGGCAGCGTTGAGCAGCGTCGCCGCTGGCTGCCGGCGGTGGCCCGGGGAACAGCGATGGCCGCCTTCGCGATGACCGAGGCCGAGGCCGGCTCCGACGTCGGCGCGATCGCCACCCGAGCGGTACGCGTGGGCGATGGCTGGCGGCTCGATGGCCGCAAGATCTTCATCTCCAACGCCGGTATCGCCGATTTCTACTGCGTTTTCGCCAAGACCGACCCCGAGGCCGGGGTGCGCGGCATCTCCTGTTTTTTGGTCGAGGCGGATCGACCCGGCTTCCGCTTTGTTAGAGCGCAGGTGATGAGCTCACCGCACCCGCTGGGCGAGATTGCCTTTGAGAACTGCCAACTGGGAAGCGAGGCGCTGATCGGTCGTCAGGGTGAGGGATTCAAGTTGGGCATGCGCACGTTGGATCGCCTGCGGCCCACGGTAGCGGCGGCCGCCTGCGGCATGGCAGCCCGTGCGCTGGCCGAGGCGTTGGCGCACACCCGCTCGCGCCACCAGTTTGGCCAACCCTTGGCCGAACTCCAACTGGTGCAGCAGAAGCTGGCCCGCATGGCGACCGAACTGGCCGCCTCGCGCCTTCTCGTCTACCGTGCCGCAGCGGCGGCCGACGGCGGTGCTGACCGGATCACCCTGGAAGCGGCGATGGCCAAGCTCTACGCCACCGAGGCGGCGCAGCGCATCGTAGACGACGCGGTGCAGCTCCTGGGCGGCAGCGGGGTGCTGGCCGATTCCCCGGTCGATCACCTCTACCGCTCGGTGCGGGCCTTGCGTATCTACGAGGGCACTAGCGAGGTGCAGCATCTGGTGATCGCTCGCCAGCTGCTGCGCGGATAGAGCGAAGCCGGGTAGGTATCCGGGTAGGTATACTGGGCCATCGATGTGGAAGCCACCAGAGCGGATCAAGCACACTCCGCCACCGGGTGAATGGCCGACCGCTCAAGAGGCCGACGGGGCACTCTGGTTTCAGCCCATTCAGCTCGGTTCGACCCGGCTTGCCCAGCGCACCTGGGTTCCCGCGATGGTGCCCTGGCGGGCGACTCAGGAGGGCTTGGTCACCCCGGAGGTGCTGGCCTGGTACGGGCGCTTCGCGGCCGGCAAGCCAGGGGCGATCGTGGTCGAAGCGACGGGGATTCGCGAGGTCCCCAGCGGGCCGCTGCTGCGCATTGGCCACGATCGTTTCATCGCCGGTTTGCGCGAGTTGGTGGAGACGGTGCGGCGGGCGAGCGACGGCGAAACCCGGTTCTTCATCCAACTGATCGACTTCTTGAACATCCGCCGCCGGCCGCGGCCCGAGAAGTTCTTCGGGCGCTATCTACAGCTCACCGACGAGTACCGGCAAGCGGTGCGCGAGAGGCAATCCAGTGGCCTGGGTGAGGAGCTGTGCGACACCGACGTGCGGCTCTCACTCTTGGCCATGTCGGCCGAGGAGCACGAGGAGATCCTCAGCTCGCGCGACCTCGAAGCGTTGCGCTACGGTTTTCGTGAGCGGGTCACCGACCTGGACAAGGAGCACATTCGCCGGTTGCCGGATCAACTACCCGACCTTTTCGCCAGCGCCGCGAGCCGGGCAAGGGAGGCCGGTTTTGATGGTGTCGAGTTGCACTATGCCCACGCCTACACCATGGCCTCCTTCCTCTCGGCGCTCAACAGCCGCCAAGATGGCTACGGGGGTCCTCGCGAGAATCGGATTCGGCTGCCGTTGGAGGTTCTAGCTCGGGTGCGTGCCAAGGTAGGGGAGGATTTCACCGTCGGTTGCCGCTACCTCTCCGAAGACTGCATTGCCGGTGGGTCGACGGTCGAGGACGCCGCCTACTTTGGCGTGGAGCTGGCCGGGGCGGGAATGGACTTCTTGTCGCTGTCGCGCGGTGGGAAGTTTGAGGACGCCAAGCAGCCTCGTGTCGGCTGGACCACTTATCCGTACACCGGCCCCAGCGGCTACGAATGCATGCCGGTGGTGCGCTCCGACGCGCAGGGCCCTTTTGGTCGCAACGTCGAACCGACGGCACGGATCCGCCAGGCGGTGCGCGCCGCCGGCATGGAGACGCCGATCGTGGTCAGCGGGGGCATTTGCAGCTTTGCCCAAGCGGAAGAGATCCTGCGCACTGGCAAGGCCGACATCGTTGGCGCGGCGCGGCAGAGTTTGGCCGACCCTGACTGGTTTCTCAAAGTTCGGCTCGGCCAGGGCGAGGCGGTGCGCCGATGTGTGTTCACCAACTACTGCGAAGGGCTCGACCAGATGCACAAGAAGGTCACCTGCCAGCTGTGGGACCGCTTGGAGCTCGATGAGCGGGGAATCCAACGCTCGGCCGACGGTCGTCGTCGACTGATCGCACCGTCCTGGACTCCTTCTGACCCAGCGGGCGGCACCTCGCAAGAGGATTGAGCGGAATGATCGTTTTGGGGTTTGCAATGAGGATTTCTCCATGAGAATTGTTGTCTTGGGCGGAGGTCCCGCCGGTCTCTACTTTGCCTTGTTGGCTCGTCGGCTCGATTCGACCCACAAGGTCACCGTCTTGGAGCGCAATCCGCGGGGTAGCACCTTTGGTTGGGGGGTGGTTTTTTCCGGCAAGACCCTCCGTTTTCTAGAAGGTCAAGATGTGGACACCCACGCCCGTCTGCGCCAGAAGTTGGCGACGTGGGAGAACGTAGACGTGGTGCACCGGGGCGAGCGGGTACGGATCAAAGGCAACCGTTTCGCGGGTATTGCTCGTATCGAGCTGATCACCGTCCTGGAGGAGCGCTGCTTGGAACTCGGGGTCGATCTACGTTTTGGCACCGAGGTCGAAGAGCTAGACAGCCTGCCGCCCTACGATCTGTTGGTCGGCGCGGACGGCGTCAACAGCCTCGTGCGCACCACCTGGGCCGGCCATTTCAAACCCGACCTCGACCGCCGGCACAACCGCTACGCGTGGTACGGCACGCCGCAGCTCTTCGACGGGTTGACCCTCACTTTTCAGGAGAACGAGGACGGCCTGTTTATTGCGCACTCCTACCGTTTCGAGCCACAGCTTTCGACCTTCATCGTCGAGTGCGATGAGAAGAGCTGGCGCGCGGCGGGGCTCGAAGGACAGCCGGGCCTATCTGGAGCGCCTTTTCGCGGACGACTTGGGTAGCGAGCCGCTGTTGTCGAACCGCTCGAAGTGGATCCAGTTCGTGACCGTGCGCAACCAGCACTGGAGCTACGGCAGGCGGGTGTTGCTGGGCGACGCCGCCCACACGGCACATTTCTCGATCGGCTCGGGCACCAAGATCGCGCTGGAAGACGCGGCCGCCCTGGCGGCGTCGCTGGGCCGATACGGCGAGGTCGATACCTCGCTCGCCGCCTACGAGACGGAGCGCCGGCCGGTGGTCGAAAAGCTCCAGGCGGCGGCGCAGTCGAGCCTCGAATGGTGCGAGAACGCCGCCCAAGACCTCCACCTCGACCCGCTCGCCTTCGCCTACCGGGCGATGCGGCGTAGCGGCCGGATCGAACTCGAAAACCTACGCCAGCGCGACCCCGGATTCGTGGCCCGGCTCGAGGAGGCAGAGTTGATCTAGCTGCGAACCGCTAACCTCAGTCTTTCTCCTTATCGGAGTCGCGGTGGTTGCGATCGAGCAGGGCGGCGTGTTGTCGTAGCTGGTGTTTGCGGCGCTCCAGGCGAGCGGCGGTGCCGTTGCGTTCCGCTCCCTCGGGCAACGAGGTGAGTTTACTTTCGAGTTCCTTGATCTCGGCTTTGATCTGCTCCAGCTCTTTCTCCTGCTTCTCGAGCGAGGCCGCCTGTTTGGCCTTGCCAAAAACGAGTGCTTCCGGGTGCTCGTCGTCGTCGGCGATCGCTTCGGGTCTAGAGGAGGGAGGGATGACCGCCTGTTCCATCGCCAACCGACGCTGGTTCATGAAGGTCGGCGAGACGATTTCGACGCCGCCGTGGTGCAGGTTGTCGAGCATGGCACCGCGCAATCGCGAGCGGGTGGAGAGTACGCGGTCGGCCGGTTGCAGGAGGCCGGCCACCCGGTAGAGGACCGAGAAATCGCCCAGTTCGAGGATCCACACAAAGGGCTTCTTCAAACCGACCTCGTTGGCCGCATCGAGCAGCAGCTTCTCGATGCGCCGCCGCGGCACGTCGTAACCGAGCGAAACCTCGGCGGAGATGATCGTGCTGGCTTCGTTGGTCACCCGCAACGGGTGGGTGACCAGGAAGAGGTTGGGCATGGTGACCAGATCGCTGTCTTCGGTTTGGATCTCCACGTGGAGCAAACCGCGCTCGCTGACCCGGCCCTTGTGGTCGCCGCAGTAGATCAGATCGCCGGTCTTGAAGTTGCGCACCGCGCGCAGCATGACGCCAGCCATGGCGTTGGAGAGGAAGGTCGTCGAAGAGAGCGCGATGGTGGCCGAGAGGACGATACCGATCAAGTTGATCAGCTCGGGCCGCACGTCCTTGGGCAGCGGCATTGAGAGCAGGAGAAGGAAGAGCGCCAAAGCACCCAGCCCCAGTTGCACCAGCTGGCGACCGAACCGCTTGCCGCGCTTTCCTCGGTAGGCGCGCGAGACCGCCCAACTGGTCAGTGTCCAGCCGCCGAGGATGGCGAGCAAGACGACCAGGTGGCCCCAACGTAGAGAGGTGTTGCCAAGAGAATCGAGTAGAGCTTGCATGGAAGCCCTACGGTATCGCAGGTGGATGGCATACTCGGTCGCCTAATGAAACAACGCGAAATCCAGTTTCCTCCCAAAGACCAGCCGCTGCGCGAAGATGTTCGCGTTCTCGGCGCGCTGGTCGGTGACATATTGCGCCAGCAAGGTGGCGAGTCTCTCTACCAGCGGGTCGAGCGAGCGCGCCGGGCGGCGATCGGCCGGCGGCGCGGCGAAGAGGGGGCCGACGACGAACTGCTAACGGTGGTGGGCGACCTCTCACCGGTTGACGCCGAGCAATTGGTGCATGGTTTCTCGACTTATTTCCAGGTGGTCAACCTCGCCGAGCAGGTGCACCGGATCCGCCGCCGTCGCGATCATCAGCGGGGTAGCGAGCCGCAAGTGGGGAGCGCCGAGCACACGATCAAACAGCTGGCGGCGGCAGGTATGTCGTTGCTAGAGGTCCGCGCCTTGCTCAGCAATCTGGTCTACGAGCCGGTTTTCACCGCCCACCCCACCGAGGCGGTGCGGCGTACCATCTTGGAAAAGCAGCAGCGGATCCTACGCCGACTCAGTGAGCGGCTCGATCCATCGTTCACCCCGGCTGAAGAGCGGGTGGCGCTAGCCCGCATCCGTGCCGAGGTCGCCGCCGGCTGGCAGACGCAGGAGCACCCGACCCAACGGCCCACCGTCGCCGATGAGCGCGAGCATGTCCTGTTCTTCGCCACCCGGGTGCTCTACCGGGTAATTCCGGCCTTCTATGAGACGGTCGAAGATGGCTTGGCCGCGACCTTTGGCGAGGAGGCCCGCCCGCCGGCCGACGGGCGGCTGCCGGTAATGATCCGCTTCGCCTCCTGGGTGGGTGGAGACATGGATGGCAATCCCAACGTCTCGGCGCGCACCATCCGCGAGACGCTCCAGCGCCATCGAGAGCTGATCTTGCGCCTCTACCGGGCGGAATGCTCAGAGCTGGCTCGCCACCTGTCGCAAAGCCGCTCGCGGATCGGGGTCGACGCGGCGATCGAGGAGCGGATCGCGACCTATGGGGAGTGTTTCCCCGAGGCGTTGGCGGCGATCAAGCCGCGTTATCGCGAGATGCCCTATCGCACCCTCTTGTGGCTGATGGAAGCGCGACTCGTGGCGACCCAGGCGGATCGACCGCACGGCTATAGCGATGCCGAGGAGCTGCGCGACGATCTGTGCGCCATCGCCGCCAGCTTGCAAGCGCATCGCGGAGCCTACGCCGGCCTTTTCGGAGTGCGCCGCCTGCTGCGCCGGGCCGAGACCTTCGGCTTCAACCTTGCCACCCTCGACGTGCGTCAGGATTCGCTGGTCCATCGCCGGGCGGTCGGCCACTTGCTGGCCGACGAGGGCTGGCTCGATCGTTCGACCGAGGAACGCACCGCCCGTTTGCTGAAGGCGCTCGAAGCGAGGGAAGCTCCAGCGGTCCAGCCCGACGACTCCGCCGAAGCGGTGCTCGAAGTCTTCCGCGCCATCGGCGAGTGTCAGCGTCGCTACGGGGCCCAGGCGATCGGTCCCTACATCATCAGCATGGCGCAAGGGGTCGACGACGTGTTGTCCGTTCTGGTGCTGGCTCAGTGGGCCGGATTGAGCGACGAGGGTAAGGTGCCCTTGGACGTCGCCCCGCTCTTCGAGACAGTGCCCGACCTCGAAGCCGCGCCGACAGTGATGGCCGAACTGACCTCTGATCCTGGCTATCGCGCCCACTTGGTGCGGCGCGGCGATCGCCAAGTGGTGATGATCGGCTACTCCGATTCCAGCAAGCGCGGTGGCCTAGTCGCTTCGCGCTGGGCCTTGCAAAAAGGGCAAGCGGCGCTGGTGGCGAGCCTCGAAGAGGCGGGGATTCACCTCACCCTCTTCCATGGTCGTGGCGGCACCATCAGCCGTGGCGGTGGCAAGACCCGGCGGGCGGTGCTGGCCGCGCCACGCGGCTCGGTGGCGGGTCGGTTGCGGGTCACCGAGCAGGGTGAGGTGATCAACGCCAAGTTCGGCGTGCGCGCCATTGCGCTGCGCACCCTAGAGCAGGCGACCAGCGCCGTGGCCTTGGCGACCGCCCTGCCTCAACCGGTGGATGCGCGCCAAGACGACTGGTACCGGATGATGGAAGAGATCGCCAGGCGGGGTCGCGATACCTACCGCGCCTTGGTCTACGAGGAGCCCGATTTTGTCCCCTACTTCCGCCACGCCACGCCGATCGACGTCATCGAACGGATGACCATCGGCTCGCGCCCGGCATCGCGCCGCAAGGGCGGTGGGGTGGAGAATCTGCGCGCCATCCCCTGGGTCTTCTCGTGGATGCAGAGTCGCCATATCTTGCCCGGCTGGTACGGTGTTGGCACGGCGCTGGGGTGGGCGGTCGAGGAGTATGGCGCAGAGAGAATGGCGGCGATGGTGCGTCATTGGCGTTTCGCTGGTGCCTTGGTCGACGATGTGGAAATGGTCCTAGCCAAGGCCGACCTCGGAGTCGCCGCCCGCTACGCGACACTGGCCGGCGAAGTGGGCGAGCGCATCTACCCCCGCATCCGCGCCGAGTACGACCGCACCGTGCAGGTCATCCTCGCCCTCAAGGGCACCGCCACCCTGCTCGATCAAGACCCCACCCTCCAGCGCTCGATCCAACTACGCAACCCTTACATCGACCCGATGAGCCTGCTCCAGGTCGATCTTCTACGGCGCTGGCGCGCTGGCGAACGCGCGGACGACGACCTGTTTCAAGCGCTCCTGGCCACCGTCAACGGCATCGCTCGCGGGCTCCAGAACACCGGCTGAGGGCCCTTCCGGCCCGGGCGGCAAGCCGCCCTTCCGCCCCCCGCCCTTTTATTTATGGGGTCCTTTCTCGAAGGCCCCCTCAGACGAAAAAGTGTCATTTTTCGTCTTTCACCCCACACGAGTCCGGCCTAGACGGCCGGGCTCGCCCGCCCCCGGGCGGCAAGCCGCCCTCTTCCCCGCCCTTTATTTATGGGGGTTTCGGTTTCTCTCCGAAACCCCCTCAACCGAAAAAGTGTCATTTTTCGGTTTTCACCCCGTAGGAGTCCGGCCTAAGCGGCCGGGCTCGCCTGGCGGCTCGCGCGCTCCGCTCAACGCCCTGCCGTCCCCGAGACGCGAAGCGGCGAGGTCTCAGTGGCCCGTCCCGGACAGCGGTACCGAGAGTCGAGCACAGAGAGGCGCGAGGACGATAAAACACTCCACCCAAGAGTCGGTCTCTCCCGCGCAGTGGCCTAAGGCTGCGGGCACAGTCCTGCGGAGGGCACGGATCGGCTCGTGGAGGATCAGCGTCCGTGCGTGTCTGAGGCGAATGCCGAGTTGCGCGGGCGCCCGGAACGAGCCGACTCGTAGTGCAAGCATCCAGCTCGCAGCCGCCCGGCCACTGCGCGGGAGAGACCGACTCAACCCCCAGCGGGCAGCGCCCATGGATCAGTTTCTTCCAACTACCCACAAATGTGCCGAAGTGGGTGTGCCCTCGAGTCAGACACGATCCGTGATCCTTCAGCGCTAGCGCGTGATGGTTTCGTGAACTGCCTTCGGTAAGCTGTCTGGAACCACCTCGAAGCGACGTGGTTGGAGATTGTGATGCAACAGCGAGTTTTGATCGTCGAAGACGAACGCGAAATTGCCCGGCTGGTGGAGCTGCACCTGCGCGATATCGATTGCGCGGTGACCTTGGCCCACGACGGGGACGCCGGCTTGCGCTTGGCCGAGGGGGGTGACTTCGATTTGATCGTCCTCGATCTGGCCCTGCCCGGCGTCGACGGTTTGGAGATCTGCCGGCGGGTACGGGCCCATTCCAGCTACACGCCGATCCTCATGCTGACCGCCCGTTCGAGCGAGATCGACCGCGTGCTGGGTCTTGAGTCCGGCGCCGACGACTACCTGACCAAACCCTTCTCGGTGCGCGAGCTGGTGGCTAGGGTCAAGGCGATCTTCCGCCGCGTCGAAGCCTTGCAGCGCGAACCGGAGAAAAGTGACGAGGAGGAAATCCACAGCGGCGGCCTGGCGATTTGCCCGCTCACCCGCAAGGTCCATCTGTCGGGCCAGCCGATTCGCTTGACCGCCAAAGAGTTCGATCTGTTGGTCCAGTTCGCGCGCAACCCCGAGCGGGTCTACACCCGTTCAGACTTGCTGGATCTGGTTTGGGGCTACGGCCACAACGGCTACGAGCACACCGTCAACTCGCACATCAACCGGTTGCGCTCCAAGATCGAGACCGATCCCGCGGCACCGCGATTCATTCAAACCGTCTGGGGCGTGGGGTACCGCTTCGCCAAGGCCGGCGCTGAGGCCCAAGCGCTGTGACCCTACGGCGCTCCCTCTACGGGAGACTCTCCACCGTGCTGCTGGCCCTTCTCCTGGCGGTGGGTGTCGTCGGGGTGGTGGTCACCTTGGCGACCACCGGTCGCTACTTGGAGGAGGTCGACCAAAAGCTCCACCGCGACGTGGCCGAGCACATGGTGGTGGAGAATCCGCTCTTCCAGGAGGGCGAGGTCAACGAAGAGGGGTTGCACCACCTCTTTCACATGCTGATGGTGATCAACCCGCGCATCGAGATTTACCTGCTGTCGGCCGACGGAGCGATTCTCGCCTACTCCGCTCCGCCCGAGCGGGTGCAGCTCGAACGGGTGCCGCTCGCCCCGATCGAGCGATTCTTGGCTGGTGAGAGATTGCCCCTGCACGGCGCCAATCCGCGCAATCCCGGAACTGAGACCATCTTCTCCGCCGCGCCGATTCGCTCCTCGGAAGGGGAGACTTTGCAGGGCTACCTGTACGTCGTCCTGGCTGGCGACCAGCTGGCCGGCGTCGTCGAGCGGCTGCGCGGCAGCTACATTCTGCGGCTGAGCGCGTGGACCCTTGTAGCCAGCGTCGCCATCGCCCTGCTAGCCGGCCTGCTCCTCTTTCGGCGTCTGACCCGAAGGCTGAGCCAGCTAGACAAGCGGATGCACCGCTTGCAGGCGAGCGGCTTCACCCAGCCGTCGCCCGGCGAAGGCGCAAGGACCACCTTGAAGAGCGACCAGGAGCCGCGTGACGAGATCGATCGTCTCGATCGCTCCTTCGCTGCGATGGCCGAGCGCATCGCCGACCAGATCGACGGTCTTGAACAGGTCGATCGCTTGCGCCGCGAGCTGGTGGGCAACGTCTCGCACGATCTGCGTACCCCGCTCGCTTCGCTCCAGGGCTACCTCGAAACGCTTCTGCTCAAAGACGGCGCCCTGCCGGCCAGCGAGCGTCGCCACTACTTGGAAGTGGCGGCGAGTCAAAGCGAACGGTTGGGCAAGTTGGTCGAGGAGCTCTTCGAACTGGCCAAACTCGACGCGGGCGAGACCCAGCTAGAGATCGAGAGATTCTCGATGGCCGAGCTGGCCCAGGACGTGGCGCAGAAGCTGAGACTCACCGCCGAGCAGCGAGGAGTCCACCTGACCACCACCCTAGATCGCGCCGCTCCCGCGGTCAGCGGAGATCTACGCTTGATCGAACGGGTCTTGGTCAACCTGGTCGACAACGCCCTGCGCCACACTCCCGAGAAGGGCAAAGTCGACCTCTCGGTGGTGGCGGCTAACGGCGGCGTGCGGGTGGAAGTGGTCGACACCGGTTGCGGAATCGAAACGAACGACCTCCCGCTCATCTTCGATCGATTCTTCCGCGGCCGAGGCGAAGGAACCCGGGCCGCGAGCGGTCCAGGCAAAACCAGCGCTCCTCAGGGCGCCGGCCTCGGCCTGGCGATCAGCAAGCGGGTGCTGGAACTCCATGGTTCCTCGATCGAAGTCGACAGCACCCTGGGTCTCGGTAGCAGCTTCTCCTTCGGGCTGTCGACGAGTCGGTAAGCCGCCAGCGCCTGTGGCGGCGAAATGTTCACGAATCGTGAAGGTTTCGTGAGGGGATGGTGACCGCCGGTGGGCATCATCGTTGACGAAACGAAACCGTTCGGCTGTCGCTCGGCGCGCCTCTTCCAGTAGAGCGACAGCCGAACAGCTGACCTCAAGGAGCTTTCCGATGAAAAGAACCACCTTCGCCGCCGCTTTCCTGCTCGCCACTGTCCTCCTGCTTGGCACCACGGTCGCCCAGGCGCAACCTGCCGGCGAGTACATCGTGCGCATTACCAATCTTACCAAGAGCCAGATCTTCAGTCCGCCCCTAGTCGCCAGCCACAAGCCGACCGTCAGGCTGTTCACCCCAGGCACCCCGGCCCTTCCCGAGTTGGCCATCCTTGCCGAAGACGGCAGTCCCACACCCCTCGCCGACCTGCTGGCCACCTTCCCCGGTCGAGTGATGGAGACCGTCGCCGCCACCGGCCCGGTCCTTCCCGGTAAGACGGTCGAGCTCAGAATCCAAGCCGGCGGCGGCTTCAACCGGATCAGCGCCCTAGGCATGCTGATCCAGACCAACGATGCTTTCTTCGCGGTGCAAAACGTCAGGTTACCGAAACGGTTCCTGCGCGGCATAGCTACCGCCGTCGCCTACGACGCCGGCAGCGAAGCCAACAACGAGTCCTGCGACTTCATCCCCGGCCCCCCCTGCGGCTCCGGCGGTGTACGAGCCACGGACGGCGCCGAAGGCTTCGTCTACGTCTCCAACGGCATCCATGGGATCGGAGATCTCCCGGCGGCGTCCTACGATTGGCACAATCCGGTGGCGCGGGTGGTGATCGAGCGAGTGCGGTAATCCGGCCAGCCGCCGGCCGGACTACCTTTATTTGTTTATGGGGACCTCTCGGCGAGGTCCCCTCAACCGAAAAAATGTCATTTTTCGGTTTTCACCCCTAAGCAGTCCGGCCTAGGCGGCAGGGCTCGCCTCGCGGCTCGCGCGCTTCGCTGAGCACCTGCCCCCCGCCTCCCCGCCCCTCCGCCCCCCCGAGACGCGAAGCGGCGAGGACTCAGCACTCAGTACTGGACAGAATACCGAGAGCCAGCAGGCGCGAGGACGAAAAAACACTCCACCAAAGAGTCGGTCTCTCTCGCGCAGTGGCCTAAGGCTGCGGGCACAGTCCTGCGGAGGGCACGGATCGGCTATCTTCACAAAGCGGAGGTGAATGTTTGAACCCGAAGGGTGAGTTACGCCGGAGCGTGAAGATGGCCGACAAGGAGTGCAACCATCCTGCCCGCAGCCGCCCGGCCACTGCGCGAGAGAGACCGACTCGACCCCCAGCGGGCAGCGCCCATGGTTCCACTCCCCCAACCACCCACAACTATCCCAAACCACCCGAGTCCCTACTCGTACCGCTGCCCCCCAACCTCCAACCACCCACCCTCCCGCCGCCCCCGCGGATCATGATGCGTCCAGTGAATCACTCCACCCCGCTCGTTCCACTCATACTGCCCACGGAACCGCACACGATCGCCCTCGCGCAACGGCAACCGTTGGGCGAGATCGATGTTGTGGCTAATGAGCACACTGTGACCGGAAGCTAGCAGCAGGATGAAACGCTGGTGGCGCGATCCCTGGTTGTCGTCGGCCAAGGTGCGCTCGACCGTGCCTTGACCCTCGATCACCAACCCCGAGCGCTGTTGCGCGAAGGCTTCGACGATGGCGGTATCGCCGCTGCCGGTTGTGGGTACCGCGGGCGGGGCGGCGAAGCGCTGATAGAGGACAATCCCCAGAGCCACGACGATAATCAGGACGCGCAACCAGGCCGGCAGGCCACGCAGGGGGCGGCGGTTACTTCCCATGGTGAGTCCTCCGCGCGCTCAGTAGGTCAGCAGGCGCAGAGTTGGGATGCGGGAGAAGTGCTTGACGTTGCGGGTAACCAGCGGCGCATCGTCGACTAGAGCCGCACAACCGATCAGCAGGTCCATGGGTGAGAGGGCCAAGCCTTGCCGTTTGAGCATCACGAGAATACGGCCGTAGGTGCGGGCCAGTGTCAAGCTAGGTTTGGTGAACTCGACGGCCTCGAGAGTTTGATCGACCCAAATATGCTCTTGCGCGGGATGGTCGGCGTTTTCAGCTCCGGCGTATAACTCGCAGGCCACGGCAGGGCTGATCCACAGTTCCTGGTCCTTCATTTGCCTTGCCAATCCGGTTGCGGGACCGCTCTTACGGTGTTTCCGCTCGCGCATCAAGTCGATGAGATAGGACGTATCTAGATGGATCAAAACTTTGGGATTCGTGGCTCGTGCTTGCCGCGATCCCGTATCTCGCGATCTACCGAGGCGAGCGCTTGCTCAGACACCTCAAGCCCATCGAGCGCGGCCAGCAGCGTTCGCCCAGTCTTGCGGGCTAGGTGGGTCTTGATGACTTGCGAGAAAGACTGGCCAGTCTCTTTCAAGCGGGACAGCGCTTCGTAGGCTTCCATGTCGATGGTAATGGTCTTGACGGCCATGCACTGATCATGCACTGACCTCGCCGGATGGGTCAAGTGTCCGCTATTGGAACTACAGCGTCGAACCCCGGGTCAGGC
>QIHU01000146.1 GCA_003231035.1 Acidobacteriota bacterium | reverse complement strand
TGGCCAAACTGGCGATGGGCGAACGCGGCGACGATCTGGGCGGCGATTTTGCCGGGACGGTGTCCGTGAAAGGCACCCTGGCCAGCCCTGAGGTGGCTTTGGTGCTCAACTCACTGCGGGTCGACTATGCGGGGCACAGCTTGGCGGCTCTAGAACCGGTGACCGGCCACCTCGACGGCGACCAACTGGTCATCGATTCGCTCTACTTAGGCGACGAAGCCGAGGAGGCGGAACTCTTCGTGCGCGGTCGGCTGGATCCCGGGACGGGTGAGTTGGACCTGCTGTTGCAAGCGCGGCTGCCCGCCCAGTGGCTAGAACTAGCCTTGCCGACGGCTCGCCTGCGCGGAACGATCAGTGCCCTGGGCCGGGTCGGCGGGAGCTTGGCTCAGCCGGCTCTCGACGGCCAAGCCGACTTGTCGGGGGGTCGGGTAATCCTCGACGGTTTTCCTCACTCCTTTGACGACCTCAACGCCGTGGTCCTCGCCTACCCAGATCGGGTCAAGCTCGATCACCTCACCGGCAGGGTCGCCGAGGGCGACCTGCAAGCCGAAGGGACGCTCTTTACCCACGGTTTGGTGGTCGACGACTACCGGTTCCAGGCTCGCGCCGAGGGCTTCCGGTTGCTGTACCCCGAGGGGTGGCTCCTGGCTGGGGATGCACTGTTGACCCTGGTGCCGGAAGAGGGCGGGAGGCTGCTCCAGGGGAGTGTTGACCTCGCTCGGGCCGACTACTTGCGCGATCTGCCGGTGGGAGCCATCCAACTGCTCCAAGGGGTCTTGCGTCGGCAGCGACTGGAGGCCGGATCAGCCGATCAAACCCTGGCCCAGACTCGGCTCAATATTCTCCTGCGGGCCCCCGACGCCCTGCGCATCGACAACAACGTCGCCGACCTACGAGGCGCGGTGGAGCTGACCGTGCGCGGTGACCTGGCTCGCCCAGTAGTGCTGGGAACGGTCGAATTGGAGTCGGGCGGCGAGCTGGTCTATAGCGATACCACCTACGAGGTGGAGCGGGGGCTGATGACCTTTTCGAGTTCCACCCGCATCAACCCACAAATCGACTTGGTCGCGCAAGCCACGGTGCGCGACTATCACGTGAGCTTGAATCTATCGGGGAGTCTCAACCGCTTGCAGGTCAACTTGGCGAGCGATCCACCCCTGCCCGATCTTGAAGTGCTCTCCTTGCTGACCACGGGTGAGACGCTGACCCGCGGCATCGGATTCGGAACCGGTGAACCGGGATCGCCCTTGGGGTCGAGCAGTGACGTGGCGCGAACCATCCTCTTCGGCCAGGCCGCTTCGGTGGTGAGTAGTCGGGTCAAGAAGCTGTTTGGGTTCGACACCTTCCGCATCGACCCGCTGAGCGCCGCCGGGGATTCCGGCAGTGCCGCCCGCGTCACCTTTGGCAAGCAGCTAACCAAAGATCTCTTCGTCACCTACTCGAACGATCCCTCGTCGAACCGCGACAACATCGTCAAGGTGGAGTGGCAGGCATCGCCGGGGTTGGTGGTCGAAGTGACTGCGGTCGACCAGTTGACCTTCAGCCAGAGCGACAACGGCGCTTTGGCGATCGACTTGCGTTGGCAGAAGCGATACTGACGTGCGACTAGGTTGGCGAAAGCGAGCCGCGGTCCTTTCCATGGGGACCTTTCTCGCCTCTGTTACCGCCTCGGCGATGGCGTTGCCGGTGGTCTCGAGCGAGCCACCACCGGTGCGCGCGATAGAGCTTCGCGGCAACCTACGGGTGAGAGATCTGGAGGCCTTTCGCCAGCTGCTGGCGATCGAGGTGGGCCAACCCATGAGTGAGAGGGCGGTGCGACGCACTCTGACCAACCTCCTGGCCAGCGGACTGACCTCCGAAGTGGAAGTTCGGTCCCGGCCGGCGTCGGGCGGTGGTGTGGTCGCCGTGGTGGTGGCCTGGGGGGCGGTGCAGGTGGAGGAAGTGCGTCTCGAAGGCGAGTTGGGACTGCCTCGACGCCAGTTGCAGGCGGTGCTGCCCCAGGGGCGTGGCCAGCCGCTCTTCGAGAGTCGGGTGGTGAGCGGAGTGTTCCGGCTCATCGACCTCTACCAGGCCGAGGGGTATCGCGACGCTCGGGTCATCGTCGAGGTGAGTTTTCTTGATGCCGGCCACCAGCAGGCGCTGGTCGTCTACCGAGTGACCAGTGGTCGGCGCTCGCGCATCGGTGAGGTGAGCTTCACCGGCCCCATCGCACCGTTTGATCGCGCTGAGCTGATCCGCGCGATGGCCTCTCGGCCGGGGCGTCACTACCGCCACAAGGTGGTGCTGGCCGATGCTGAGCGGCTCCGGGACTGGCTCTTGATGCGCGATTACCGCACCGCCCAAGTCGAGGACCCCACGGAAGAGTACGATGCCTTAACCGGCCTGGTCGACTTAGGCTTCGAGATCGAGCTTGGCCCGAAAGTGAGGGTCGAAGTGATCGGCGCTGACCTCAAGGCACTGACCAAGAAGGACCTTCTGACCTTCATGGGGCGCCAAGGCTACGACGAAGCGCTCCTCTTCGAAGCGGTGGAGCGGGTGCGTCAGTACTACCAAGCCAGGGGACACTACGACGCCGTGGTCGAGCATCAGCAGGAAGCTGTCGACGGCGAGACACGGGTGCGGCTGCATGTTGATCCGGGGGCCCTTTGGTCCTTGGAGGGACTTTATTTCGAGGGCAATTCGCAGTTCAGCGCCTCCCAATTGGTCGAGCTGATGGAAACCACGAGCGATCGCCTCTTTGGCCTCAAGAAGGGCCGCCTGGTCGACGAGATCCTCGCCGCCGACTTGGAGAACTTGCAGGCCTTCTATGCCCTCGAGGGATTCCTAGATGCCCAGGTGGGTCCGCCGCGGGTGGATCGCCATGAAGGTAGGCTGGTGGTGACGGTTCCGGTGGTGGAGGGAGTGCGCCGGCAGGTGGCGCGCCTGCTGCTCAAGGGTTCCACCGAACTGTCTTGGGAAGAATTCGAAACTCTAGTCAACCAACGCGGCCTTCTCCGAAGTGGCGGTCCGTACCATCCGCTGCTTCTCGAAGAGACCGTGGATGTTACCCAGGCCTGGTACCGAGATAGCGGGTGGTCGTCGTCGCGCGTCTCCTCCCAGGTGCGGTGGAACGCGGCCGGGACGCTGGCCGAGGTCACCCTAGAGATCGATACGGGTCCCCGAACGCTCTCCGATCAATTGATCGTTCGGGGCAACTACCGAACCCAGGGATCGGTGATCCGTCGAGCCTTGGCCCTGGAGCCGGATCAGCCGTTGAGTCGAGCTCGCCAGCTCGACCTCCAACGCCGTCTGTATCGGCTGGGCGTTTTCTCGCGAGTCGAAGTCGACTTAGCGCCGGCCGAGCCCGGAGCGACGCATCGTGATGTGGTGGTCCGCCTCGAAGAGGGCAAAACGCGCCGAGTTAGCTACGGTATCGGTTACGACACGGACGATGGTGCCCGTGGTCTGCTGGGGTACAGCAACAGCAATCTCGGCGGCAAGGCCTATACCCTGCGCGCCGACCTGCGGTTGAGCGATCGCGATCAACGCTTCCGCCTCGCCTTCGATCAGCCGACCGTCGGCACCCAGCGAGCGCCGCTGACCTACAGCCTCTTCTACGTGCGCGAGAATCGAGACCCGTTTCGCGGTCAGCGGTGGGGTGGCCGCATCGAGTCCTCGTGGAAGCTGAGCAAGTCGTGGCGACTGGCCGGCCGGTACGAGTACCGCATCGTCGAACCGGACGACCCCACGAACTCGACCGCCGCGCGCGAGAACCAGCAGATCCGTATCTCCAGCGTCGCCCCTAGCTTGCTCTGGGAGACCCGCAACGACTTGGTCAATCCCAGTCGCGGCGGCAGCGGTTTCTATCAACTCGAGTACGCTTTCGACGCTCTCGGGACGAACGAGGCATTCACCAAATTCTTCGTGCAGCAAACGCAAGTCGTCGACCTGGGCCGTTCCGGGGTTCTCGCCGCCAGCTTGCGGCTGGGAGCGATCGAGCCCAGGAAGAGCCGCTTCGGCGATCTGGTCGTGCCTCCAGAGCTGGGCAACAGCCAGGTGGCGATCTCCGAACGTTTCTTCGCCGGTGGTCCCACCACCCACCGCGCCTTCCGGGTCGACGAACTGGGCCTCGACCAACGAACCCTCTTCGACGGCCAGCCGGCCGGCGGCAATGCCCTGGTTTTGCTCAACCTCGATTTCCGCTTCCCCTTGGCCGGGCCGCTGGGTGGGCTGTTCTTCTTCGACGCCGGCAACGTCTGGGCCGAGCCCGGGGACTTCGAGTTCGACGACCTGCGGCCTGGCGCCGGCTTCGGCCTCAGCTATCTGTCGCCGATCGGGCCGTTGCAGATCGGGGTGGGGTGGAAGCTGGATCGGGAGCCCGGGGAAGATGGGGCGCGGGTTTTTGTTTCGGTGGGGCATCCGTTTTGAGGCCGGCGGGGAATCCTGGTTCTTGCAGAATAGAAATCATCTTCTATAGTGCAAGGAATGCTCCCTCGCCTAGCCTCTTCTCTGCTCGCCGAGCGCCTAGCCAAGTATCCGGTCGCGGCGTTGATTGGACTGTCTAATCTGGGTGCCAGTCACACCGGAGAGTGGCAAAGTCCGCGTCGTAGAGCTCCGAGCGGGTAGCCCAGTGTCCAGTTGGATGACAGTGCTGTGGTAAAATCCGAGGTGATGAACGTTCCCGCCCCCCTCATCACAACCTCGCCAGCTCGCCTGAGTGGGACACCCGTTTTTGCCGGGACCCGGGTTCCGGTACAAACACTGATCGATTACCTCGAAGGTGGCGACCCGTTGGAAGCGTTCCTGCGTGACTTTCCGAGTGTTTCTCGGGAGCATGCCATCGCGGTCCTCGAAGTCGCTAAGTCCGCGCTCCTCGCAACAGCCGTCGCGGCTTGACTTTGGACGGCGCTGTCTGGGCTAGGTGCCAACCCTTTTGCCGCCAAGCTCGTTGGGGTGCTTTTGCAAGAACGGTGCTTCTGGCAAAGGTGGGGGGCTCTCGGACAGTCGCCACGACAAGAAAGGGTGGGGGGCGGCGGGGCAATATTTCCCGGATTCCCCGCCCCCTAACCTTGCCCTCTACTCCAAGACCACCAGCATTACTCGCCGGTTGATGGAGCGGCCCTCGCGGGTCTTGTTGTCGGCGATGGGCTCCAGTTTGCCGTAGGAGATCACCGACATGCGGTGCAGCGGGATACCGCCTTTGGCGTTGAGGTAACGGCGGACCGCTTCGGCTCGTTCTAGGCCGAGGTCATAGTTGTAGTTCTCGGGGCCGGTCGAATCGGTGTGGCCTTGGATCTCCACGTAGACGTCTCGGTTCTCGCTCCTCAGTTGGTCGGCGAACTCGTCCAGCGCGGTGCGAGCTCCGTCACTCAGTTCCGCCTTTTCGAAGCCGAAGCGGACCTTGTCGTCGGTCAACGCGACTTCGTAGAGGAGCTTGCCTTGGGCGAGAATTCCAGCGCTGGTCGCGCGATTGAGTGCGTCTTGGGCGGTCTTGGAGGCCGCTTCGATCTGGGCGCCTTGCTCGTTGATTCTCTGTCCTTGGCCCTCGATGGCCTCTTCGTTCGTCCGCACCGCGGTCTGGTTTTCCTCGACCTGACCTTGCACCTCGTCCACCTGGCTCTTCAGTGTCTCAACTTCACCGCGGACGTAGTTCTTGGTGGCGCAGCCCGATGCAACGATCGCCAACGCGATCACTAGGGTGGCCCAACGAATCCTCATTCTGTTTCCTCCTTAGACTAACTCTATGCGTTCCACACCCAGAGGTTCTAGGCGTGGAGCTGGTTCCCACTCATCCACAGGGTTGCCGCCAATTTGCCTTCCGACTTGGGGCAACGGCAACCGGCGGTCACTAGCCTTAAGGCAAGTTCCATGCCGCGGGTGGAGTTCCCCGGTATCCTTGACGGGTTGAAACGTGCACCTTACGTCCGACGACCTCGATGCGCAAACGAAAATCGTCGCGCAGCCCTTCCCGTTGCATGCGGAAAGAGAGAACATACTGGTGGCGCAGCTCCTCGGTGATTCGCGCCAGCGCCGCTTTCATGTCGGTCTTGGAATCCACCGCGATGTAGCTGCCGCCGGTGTAGTGGGCGAGAAGATTGAGCACATCGCCGTAGCGGTGCATCTTGGCGCGGCCTCCCGGTTGAGGATGGCTGCGCAGCTCGTAGGGATCTCCCGAGTCGAGTCCTAAAACATAGATCGGTAGCTGTGCTTGGCGCACGATGGCGCGGGCTTCGCCCGGCGGTAGGGTGCTGGCGTTGTCTCCTCCATCGGTGAGCAGAATCGCGGCCCGTTTGGGGTGGCGCCCTTCGGCTCCGATCGCCGGCAGCCAGGCCACCGCGTCGTGCAGAGCGGTGGTGCCGTAGGCTTCCCACAGTCCCATCGCTTCCAACACGGTTTCCACCGAGGTGGTGAACGGCACTTCCACATTGAGGCCACCGCCGGCGAAGGTGGCGATGGCGAACTCGTCACCGGCTCGGGCTTGTTCTAGCAGCCGCTCGATGGCTCCGCGGCTCGCCTCCAGCCGGCCGGCGGTGGCCATGCTGCCGGAGAGGTCTTGCAGGAAGACGACGCTGATCGGTGCCTCGGCCCGGCGCTCGAAGGACTCGATCGGCACCGGACGGTCGTTGACCAGTAAGCGAAAATCCTTGCGTCTGAGCTCAGTGAGGTAGCTCCCGTCGGTCGAGCGCACCACCACCGGCACCAGGATCGAGCCCACCTCCACCGTCTCGCTGAACAATCCGGCGGGACCGCTTTCTGGCACCGCGCCGGCCCGCGAGCTAGATTCCTCGCGCTGTACGGCGGCGGAGCTAGAAGCGAGCACCACGAGTAGGCAACAGGAGGTGAAGAGGCCACCGCGCCGACGCTTGAGTTGGAAGCGGGCGAGGGGGCATACTGGCAAGATGGACACCATGATCAACATCCGCAACCTGTCGGTCAAGTGCGGGCGATGCAATACCTATCAGACCCTGTGCGAGTTTAAGCAGGGTGAAGAGTGGAATCTCTACACCTATGAGTGCGAGAGCGGCCCTTGTGACCCGGAACTCAGCCGGACGATTGTCGAGGTGCCGAGTGACTTAGACCAATTCGCCAACCGCGATCCCGAGTGGAAAGGAGGGCGCCGTCACGCCGGTGCCGAGGAGTGAAGGGGGGGTGGCAGGGGCGCTGAGAGGAGCTCCGCTCATCTTGGATTTAACCCTAGGACGGTGTGGTAAAGTTCGCCTCGGCAACCGTCCTTCGGCGGTACCCTTCCCACGTAAATCAAGCTGTTCAGTAGAGATCCGCAACCGGCCCGCCACCCCTCGCGAGGAAAGGTACAAGACTCCATGAAGACGATCGTTCACGTCGTAGGCACCGGGACCATCGGTGAGCCGCTCATCGGTCTGTTCACCGACTTTCGCGATCGCATGGGGATCGACGAAGTCACTTTCCACAAACGCACGGCGCTGAAGAGCGACTTCGCCAAGTTGGAGCATCTGATGGCTCGCGGCGCGAAGTTGGCCGCTGACCAGAGCGTGCGCGGCGACTTCGAAGCGCTGGGGCACACGGTGAGCCTCGAGACCCAAGAGGCGCTCGAGCGGGCGACCGTGGTCATTGATTGCACTCCGGCCGGTAACGCCAACAAGGCGGAGATCTACTCCAAGCTCAGTGGCCCGCGCGGTTTCTTGGCGCAGGGTAGCGAGTTTGGTTTCGGAAAGCCCTACGCTCGCGGGGTCAACGACGAAGTGCTGGTCGAAGGCGAAGATCGCTTCCTGCAAGTGGTTTCCTGCAACACCCACAACATCACCACGCTGGTCAAGACCCTTTGCGACGATGGCGACAAGGGGTACTGCTTGGACAATGCCGCGTTCGTTTGCATGCGCCGCGCCAATGACATTACCCAAGAGGGTGGCTTTATCCCAGCGCCACAGGTGGGGACGCACGGCGATCCCGAGTTTGGGACCCATCACGCTCGCGACGCCCACAGCCTATTCTCGACCATGGATCTGGATCTCGACCTCTTCTCCAGCGCGGTCAAGCTGAACACCCAGTACATGCACTCGATTTGGTTCAAATTCCGCCTCGATCGGGATACGACCCTCGAAGAGGTGATCGAGCGACTGCGCGACAACCACCGGGTGGCTTTGACCGACAAGCGGCAGGCCAACCTGATCTTCAGTTTTGGCCGCGACCATGGCTACTACGGGCGCATTCTGTCGCAGACCGTGGTGGTGACTCCGACCCTCCTGGTGCGTCGCAAACGGGAGATCGTGGGCTTTTGCTTCACCCCTCAGGATGGCAACTCGTTGCTCTCCTCGGTAGCGGCGGCCTTGTGGCAGATCGACCCCGATCCTGGCAGCGTGCAGCATCGTCTGGATCCGATTCGTCGCTGGCTCTATCGGGAAATCTAACCGGGAAATTTGACGGTTACCAAACTCAACTTCAAGAACCTGCGGATCGAGGGCTCCAGCCGGGCCGCCGACCGCAGCTGGTACCGAATCCAACCGCCGGGGTTGGCTTTCGATTTGGGGCGTGGGGCACAGCGGTTGATCGGTACCGATGAGCTCTTCTTGAGCCACGGCCACCTCGATCACGCGCTGGGTTTGCCCTACGTGTTGTCGCAACGCAACCTGCACGGCTTCGGCCCTTGTCGACTCTATTGCCCGCGGCCCATCCGGCGGGCGGTGGAGAATTTCGTGGAGGCTGCCGCGGCGCTCGAAGAGGTGGAGTATCGCTATCAACTGCGCGGCCTGGAGGCGGGAGAGCGGGTGGAGCTGGGCCACGGCTGGAGTGTCGAGCCTTTTGCCGTGGACCATGTGTTGCCCAGCCTTGGCTACCATTTGATCCAGGCTCGGCGATCTTTGGCGCCCGCCCTTCGTGGCTTGGACGGCGCCGAACTAGCTCGGCGTCGCAGGGCCGGCGAGAGGATCGACCACACCGAGGAGCACATCGAAGTCTCGTATTGTGGCGACACCGCGGCGGGGGTCTTCGACCTCGAACCCCGCCTCTTCGAGGCGCGGGTGCTGCTGCTCGAATGTACTTTTCTCGGCTCTGAGCTAGAAACCAAGGCCCGTCAGTTCGGCCATCTGCATGTGGCGGACCTGGCCGCACAGGCTGACCGATTCGCCAACGAGGCACTGGTACTGACCCACTTGAGCCGGCGTCATCGCCTCGAAGAGCTGCGGCAGGAAGTCGAGCGTAGGATGCCCAACCTGTCCCCAGAGCTGATTGTCTTTGGCGAGCATCCAAACCGCCGCCAGCAAGGGAAACGGGCGCAGCGAGGGTGAAGAAAGCGATGAATTCGGAGGAAGCCGTGAGTACAGAGACTAAGAAGCTAAATCCATTGGCCGAAGGTGACGAAGTCGAAGTGACGATCGAGAAGATCGTGGCCGGCGGCGATGGCCTGGCTCGGGCTGGTGGGGTGCCGTTATTTGTACCGTTGAGCGCTCCTGGCGACCGACTCCGAGTGCGCCTCGTCCAGCTGCGGCCGAGCTACGGTCGCGCGGAGATCGTCGAAGTGCTCGCCGCCGGGCCGGCTCGTCGCGAGCCTCCCTGTGCGCACTTTCAGGACTGTGGCGGCTGCGACCTCCAACATATCGAGGATAGCGAGCAGTCGCGGCTTAAGGCCGAGGCGGTGATCGAGACCTTGCGCCGCCTGGGGGGGCTCTCCTGGCCTGGTGAGGTCGAGGTGATTACCGGTGAGGCTTGGGGCTACCGGATGCGCACCCAATTGCGCACCGCACGACTGTTCCTGTCGGTGCCGGATGGCGAAGAGAACAAGCTGGTGGACGGCCCCGTGCCGCTGGGCTATCTGCGACGGGGTAGTCACGACCTAGTACCGATCACCCAGTGTCCGGTGCTGGTGCCGGAGCTGGAGAAAATGGTCACGACTCTTCCCGATGCGCTGGACATGGCGCACACGGGAAAGAAGCCGCCTCAGCGAATCGACCTGGCGGCGGGAGCCCAGGGAACGATCACCGTCGCGCCGCGCCTGGAAGGGCTACCGTCGGGTGAGATTTCGTTGACCGTTGGCGAGAACACCTACGCCTACGACGCCAACTGTTTCTTTCAGACCCATCGCGGCCTGTTGCAGCGGTTGATCGAAGTGGTGATGGGGCCGGAGGAGGCCAGCGAGAAGGCCAGTGGTGAAGCCAGTGGTGAAGCCAGTGGTGAAGCCGTGACGGAAACGGAGACCACCGCTTTTGATCTCTATTGCGGAGTCGGTCTCTTCACTTTGCCCCTGGCGCGTCGGTACCGGCGGGTGGTAGCGGTCGAGGGCGATCGAATGGCCGCGCGCTACGCGCGGATCAATGCTCGCCGCAACCGGTTGAAGGGTGTCGAAGTCGAAGCGCACTCGGTCGAGAGCTGGATCTCCCAGCTACCGCGAGACGCGGCGCGGGTGGTGGTGGACCCGCCACGCTCTGGCCTTACGGTGCCGATTCGGGCCGGTCTGCTGATGGCCAAGCCGCGCCACCTTACCTATGTCTCTTGCCACGCCGCCACCTTGGCCCGCGACCTCAAAGCCCTGAGCGGAAAATTCCGCATCGAGTCGATCACCCTGCTCGACCTCTTCCCGCAGACGGGCCACATGGAGGCGGTCGTTCAGTTGCGTTATGGCTGCTGAGGTGGGCGGTGGCTAGGGCTCCTAGTCGATTTGACTTCGCCTGCCGGTTTTGTTTTCGGGGCGAAGTGTGTCCAAGAGGGCATGAACGCAATACACCAATCCTCCCGTCCCATGGCGGCACCCTGGAGGCCGACGATGCCGCGGCGCTCTGAGGCGTCGCTCCTGGCGGCGCTCGCCAGCGGCGACCGTGCCGCGGCCGAGGAGTTGGTCGAGCGCACCTACCGCGAGGTCTGGGCGGCGCTCTTCAAACTCACCGGTGGCGATGCCGACCTGGCCGCTGATCTGACCCAAGAAAGCTACCGCAAAGCTTGGGTCTCGCTACCCCAATTTCGCGGTGGTGCCCGTCTTTCGACCTGGCTCTACCGCATCGCCTACACCACCTTCCTCAACCACATCCGCAAGCCGCGTCGCCTCACTTCGCTCGACGAAGAGCAGGCGAGCGCGGCGGTCGACCCCCGGCTGCTGCCCGACGAGTTGCTCGGCAACGCCGCCGACTCGGAGCGCCTGCGCCGCGCCGTGGTCGGCCTGCCGGAGGAATTGCGCTTTACCGTCACCGCCCGTTTCTGGGGCGGTCAGTCGGCGCAATGGCGATCCGCAAACGGCTGAAGAAGGCTTACGAGGCGCTCGCCCTGGTTTTAGGCAACAGCGAGGTGACGCAAGACAGTGAGGCCGCGCATGGCGCGGCGCACGAGGAGAACCGGCAATGAAACAGCTCAAGACCCAAGATGTTGAAGATCTTCTGCGTGGCACCGAGGCCCCGCCACCGCCCGAGAGCTTGCTTAAGGCGATCCAAGCTGAGATCCCCGAAGTGCTCCCCACGGCGGAAGAGACACCCGCCCCGGTACCCGTCCACCGCTCCTTTCTACCCCAGCGAACTTGGCTCGCCGCCGCCACGGTGGTGGTCGCTCTCGGTGCCGGAATCCTTGGCTTGCGCACCCTGCGCGAAGTCGAACGACCGGCCAGCGAGATGGCACCGGTACCGCGGGCGGTTCCTGTGGAATCCTCTAGATCGACCTCTGAAATGGATGCGCTGCGGCTCGCCGAACCGGTGAACCCGCCAAGTCCGTTGGCCAAGAGCGAAACGGTGGACAAGGATCAACTCTCCCGTAGTTTGCCCGTGAGCGACACACCGAAGGCCGATTTTGGGCAAGCCGTGGCCCCCGCGCGGAGTGAGGCAGAGCGGAGAGTGCGGTCGCTGAGCGATCTTGAAGGACGATCAACGCGGCAGAAAGCGAAGAAAGCTTCCGTTGCCGAGGTGGCTCCGGGTAAGTCGGCCAGGGTCGACGCGACTCAGCGTCGCGAGGCTCAGCAGCTTCAGGCGAAATTAGTGTCGCCACCGCTCCGCAAGGCTAATGAGCCGCTGGTGGTGGAAGAGTCCATCGTCGTCACCTCCGAGAGCCCGCTGCTGGATGAACGCAAGATTAGCGTTGGCTCGACGGTCACCTCTGCCGACCTGGAGAAAGTGCCCACCGTTCGGGATCCGTGGACTGTCCTGCAAGCCGCGCCGGGGGCACTCGTTGATCGTGTCAATGTGGGTGGCACCGCCGAGCCCAACGACGCGGCCTACAGCGATGTTTTTCACCAGTCCTACGGCGTTAATCCCTTCATCGACACCGAGGACGACGCCCTATCGACCTTCGCGCTCGATGTTGATACCGGCTCCTACACCCAGGTGCGCCGCTTCCTGCGCGATGGCAATCGGCCACCACCGGCGGCGGTACGCGTAGAGGAGATGGTCAACTACTTCGACTACGGCGACCGCGCTCCCGGCGAGGGAGATGCTCTGGCGATCACCCTCGAAGGCGGTTCGACGCCCTTTGTCGAGGGCGAGCGCTACCGTCTGGTGCGGGTCGGCATTCAAGGTCGCGAGGCGGTCGGCGGAAGACGCGATCCGGCCCTGCTGATCTTCGTGGTCGATGTCTCCGGCTCGATGAACCAGGAGAATCGGCTGGGGTTGGTCAAGCGGGCGCTCGGCCTGTTGCTCGCTCAGTTGGGCAGCGAGGATCGAGTCGGCCTGGTGACCTATGGAAGCCGTGGCCAGGTGGTCTTGGAACCGACGAGCGATCTGAAGGCCATCCGC
>QIHU01000653.1 GCA_003231035.1 Acidobacteriota bacterium | reverse complement strand
CCTCTGTCTACCTCCAAGTAGGAGTTGCGCTGATTGCCGGTCTTGGGCTGGGCCTGCTCCTTGGGGTCGTCCAGCGCCATGCGCAGCGTTTGCGCTAGCTGGCCTGGGTCGAGCGGCTTGGCGAGGATGGGTAGCGAGCTCAGCGCCCGAAAGGTGGGATCGATGGGCAAGGGGTCGCCCGACATGAAAATCACCTTGAGATCGGGACGCAGGAGGAGAGCTTCATGCGCCAGGTCGAAGCCGTCCAGCTCTTCGTGGAGGCCGAGGTCGGTGAGCAGCAGGTCGACTTTGCGGGCGCTGAGTAAGAGGTCGATCGTCTCCGCCAGCGACGTAGCCGACAGGACGGTGTAGCCGAGATCGCTCAGCAGGGTACGGACCAGACCGCGGGTGGTGGAGTCGTCATCGGTCACCAACACGGTCTCTTCGATGGTTTTGGGTAGTGGGTTTCTCTGGGGAGCCGGTTCTCTCTCGCCCGTCCATTGTGGAAAGGCCATGCTGATCGTCGTGCCGTGCGCGGGTCTACTCTGGATCTCGAAGCGGCCTCCTTCTTTGGTGATGAGATCGCGCACCATCGAAAGTCCGAGGCCGCTGCCAGTGCCCGCCTTCTTGGTGGTGAAGAAGGGTTCGACCGCCCGCTCGACGACATCCGGTTCCATGCCGCAGCCGGTGTCGGTGACTCGAATGAGGACGTGGCCAGTGTTGCGGCCTTGAAGATCGGCCTCGGGGCCTACCTCGACCTTCAGGTGGCCACCGGCCGGCATGGCGTCACGGCTGTTGATCGCCAGGTTGAGGACCGCGCTTTCCAGTTGGATCCGCTGTAGACAACAAAACCAAGGTCCACCCTGGACACTCACCTCAAAGTGGATCTTCTCGGTCAGAGTCTGGCGGATCAGTCGAGCTAGGTCGGTCACCGCGAGGCCGACGTTGAACACCTGGGGCCTGAGTTCTCGGTCGCGGGAGAAGGCGAGGAGCCGTTCGGTGAGTTCAGAGCCCCGCTTCAGGGCGGACAACGCATCCTCGACCAGCGAGAGGGAAGTCGTATTGGGGGCGAGTTGCTCGCGCAGCAGCCCGAGACTTCCTCCCACGACGTGCAACAGATTGTTGAAGTCGTGGGCCAGTCCGCCGGTCATCTGCCCGACCGCTTCCATCTTTTGCGCCTGTTGCAGTTGAACCTCGAGGTTCTTGCGCTCGGTGATGATCTCGTCAAAGAGGATCAACCCCCCGATCTCGCCATCGGAGGTCAGCCAGGGATAGACCTTCCAGCGGCTCCACTCGACGGTACCGTCAGCCCGCATGTAGCAGTCCTCCTCACTGCTTTCGCCGATCCCGGTCCTCAGGACTCGGCGGTGAACTTCCTTCCAGCGCTTGGGGATGTCGGGGAGAATGTCGTAGTGGCAACGGCCTACGATCTCTTTCTCCTGGAGGCCGTAATCGCGGAGCCTGCGCTGACTCGCGGTGAGGTAGTTCATGTCGCGATCGACCATGGCGATCGCGGCCGGTGTGTGATCGACAAAGAGGCGCAGCTGCTCGGCACTGGCCAGCCAGCGCTGCTCCAGCTGTTCGCGGTCGGCCATCTCGGTCTCCAGCATCTCGCGGAGTCTCTGCGCCTCATCGCGGGCCTCGGCTTGCTCGGGGCAGTCCTCACACAGGAGGAGTCGAAACTGGCCGTCCAAATTAGAGCAGGTGACCCTGAAAGCGCGGCCGTCAGAGAGCTGGCCGGTCCACTGGTGGGAGGGGCTGTCGTTCAGCCTCTCCCGCAACTCGGCGGCGCCATTGAGCACCGCCTCGGGGCCGTAGTCGCCCCGTTCAGCTTGGCGAACCAAGATCTCCGAGAACTCGGTGCCCGGCAGGAAGGCTCTCTCCGGCAAGCCGAGGATTTGGTGACAACGCCGGTTGGCGGCCCGAATCCGGCCTCGAGCGTCGAGCACGCAGGTGCCGTCGGGGAGAGCCTTGAGTAGATCGGTGAGGGCAGGCTGAGTTAGCGGCTCAGGGTCGGTGGAAGTCGCGGCAACCAAAGGGTGGTCGGGTACCGGCGCCTGCTGCGAACTCGATCCTAAGCGGGTGGATTGCATGGATTCTCTCCGGTTGCCTTGCCAGGTCGATGTAGGTATAGCTGTCGCTAGCACGAGCTGGGTTCAGAACTCTTAGCCCTGAGCCTGTGCCGAAGCGGCAAGGGAGGCGGCTCGACGATAGGTTGAGAATAGCGTAAAGCCAGTTCTTCGGCAAGACGTTGAAGATAGATTATTCCCTGGCTATGCTGGCATTGCGGCTTGAGAGGTGGCTGTAGGAAGGACACCGACCGTTGGCTGAGTCGATCACTGATAGAAGGGGCGTGGGTGCTCTCAGTACCCTCTTGGCATGCTACGGACTCGTTTCTGGGACCGAAGAAACCTCAAAGAGAGGAGCCCAATGAGCAGCAAAGCCGCACGTCCGGTTCGGCGATCCGGCGAGGCTCCGAAGCGTCCGACGACGTCGGTTCTTGTCCGTGTCTGGTTGGAGCCGGACCCGGACTGGGATCAGGGACTGGACCCGGGAAGTACCGATTCTTCCACCCCGCGGGGCTATGCCCGTGATCTGCGCAGCGGAAAAGAGCAGCAGTTTACTGACTTGAAGGAGATCTCGTCCTTCTTGCTCGAGAGACTTGGCGAGTGATGGTGTCGTCACAGCCGATGGTGCCACAGCTCGCCAAGGCGATACCCCCAGGCTCATCGGGAACTGTCGGTGAGGACGGGCAAGGTCGTTATCGAGATCTCTTCGATCTCGCGCCCTACGGCTACTACACCGTGGAGCAGGGCAGCGGGACCATCTTGGAGAACAACAGACCTTTGCAACGCCTTCTTGGCTATGAGGTCCAAGAGTTAGAACGGCGTCCTTCTCGGGTGCTCTTCATGCCGGGAGAATGGGGTTGGGAAGCCGCTTCGCGGGCTTATTCGCGGGCGCAATCGGGAGAGACGACCGAAACCTGCGAGGTACAGCTGTGCAGCAAGCTCGGTGACGCGATCTGGGCGAGTCTATCGGTGAGGCCGCGCTTCGAGGAGGACGGTCGTCTGTTGGAGATGCGCTGCGCCGTGCTGGATATCCGTGAACGCAAGCGGCTGGAGGAGGAACGCCAGCGGTTGGCCGTGGAGTTTCGCCAGGCGCAGAAGCTGGAGAGCCTCGGTCTCCTGGCCGGTGGAGTTGCCCACGAGTTCAACAACATGCTGATGACCATCATGGGCAATGCGGAGATGATCGGGACGACCCTGCCCGAAAAGTCTAGCCAAGCGTCGTACCTTTTAGAGATTCAGTCCGCCGGCCAGCGCGCGGCTGAATTGTGTCGACAGATGTTGGCTTACTGCGGTCGAGGTAAGATCGAGGATGAACCCCTTCGTCTGTCACATTTGGTAGCGGAAATTGGCGACCTACTCAGGGTTAGCCTGTCACCCAACGTCAAACTAGAGATGCGCCTCGGTCGCATGCTGGCGCCGGTTCTCGGCGATGCCAAGCAGATTCAACAGGTGGTGATCAATCTGGTCGCCAATGCTGGAGAAGCGATCGGTGATCGACCTGGGACGGTGCGCTTGCGCACTGGCGTAACCTGTTGTGACTCGACCTTTCTCCACGAGACCTTGAATGCTCCTACTCTCTCCCCCGGCGACTACCTGTTCATCGAAGTCATGGACGATGGCGTGGGAATGAGCGACGAGGCCAAGGAGCGGATGTTCGATCCGTTTTTTAGTACCAAATTCGCCGGCCGTGGGCTGGGCATGGCAGCGGTCTCTGGAATCGTCCGAGGCCACCGCGGCGCGATCCAGACCGAGAGTGAGAGCGGTGAAGGAACCACCTTGAGGGTTCTGCTGCCGGTGGCACGCACCGGCAAGTCAACGGAAGGTCAACCCTCGTCAAGCGTTGAAGTCGAGGAAGAAGAGGGTGGTGTGATCCTGCTGGCTGACGACGAGACGCCAGTTCTGAACCTCGCCCGTCAGATGCTCGAACACCTCGGCTATGAGGTCCTCGCGGCTCAGGATGGTAGCGAGGCGCTGGAGTTCTACCATCAGCACTCAGAGCGGCTCACTGCCGTGATCCTCGATTTGGTGATGCCGGGCATGGGAGGGGAGGAGGTCCTGGTGCGGATTCGCGAAGGGAACCAAGCTCTGCCGATCATTATCTCGAGTGGTTACTCTGAGCAGGAGATTTCGCTCCTCCTGGCCCGTGACCATCTTCTGGGCTTTCTACAAAAGCCCTACACCTTGGCCACTTTGGCGTCGACCCTCAATGCGCTGCTCAAAGAGGCGGAAGCGGAGCCAGCCTCGGAAACCGACGATCCACTCTTCGGTTGAGCTGGCCGGCCTGCTCGGTGCTACGATGAGTTCTGGTGAGGAAGCGATGAAGCACGGAGAACCAGGGAGCCAGCGCGAAGGCCGGGAGTTGTTTGAGCGCGCGATGCGAGAGGTCGAACCCCTTGCACCTAGTGGGGGCGCCAACGGAGAGGCCAGCGGGGGACGGAGAATTCGTCGGGCCTCTCCACAAGCTGGCTCACTCAACCAAAGTTCTAGTGGTCGGCCTAGCAGTTTGAAGGTAGAGATGGACGGAGAGCGGCTCATCGGCTTCGCTCTTGGGGTGGATCGGCGCATCTTGCGGCGCTTGCGTCGAGGGCAACAGCCGATCGAACTGGAAGTCGACTTGCACGGTTTCTCGCGGGACGAAGCCGGTAGGGTGGTTCGCCAGGCGCTCGAAAAAGCAGGTCAGCGAGGCTGGAAGTGTCTACGGATCATTCACGGCCGTGGCCACGGTTCGGCTGCTGGCCCAGTGCTCAAGCGGGCGTTACCTCGATGGTTGGAAGAAGGGGCACCCGAGGTGGAAGTCGTTGCCTTCACCACCGCTGGGCCACGCCTGGGCGGGACGGGAGCGACACTGGTCCTTTTGCGCGGTCGATAGGAGGCCGTCAGGAGGCCGGTCGGTGGCTGAAGATCGGGCATGGCCCTTGCAGTTTTGCTAGGTCGTCAGACACTGCAATCGGCCCTAGCTGAGCGAAATTCGCGGTTCTTTCGCGAAAACAGCGACCAAGCGCGCACCTGGATGCCGACCAGTGAATGACCGGGAAGCTCAGAGGAAGGTACCCGCGGCAAGATTCCCACCGAGATTTCCCGGCCTGGGAGTTTTTCCCCGGTACCGAAGGCTTCGCCGCTGCTCTTTGCAACTGAGATAAATCTGCTTGGATACCGGTGCAAGCCGAGGTCAGGCGGGGCTGAGGGAGGCGCTAGCCTGCTCTGTCTGCACCGGTTCCTTCTTGATTGAGTGGGGCTCTTCGTAGCCTCCGGTACGGGTTGTTTCGATACAGGTCCGGCTCTTCTTTTTGAGAGTTGGGCCTTTTTTGTGTTCACTGCCGGTCCCGAAACGGAGTCAACGCCACACTATAGGGCCAGGAGCTACCTGGGGCTGGTGGTCGCCGACTCAGCGCGGGCTCCAGTTCAGTAGTTCGAGGGAACACTGTGGGGGAATACGTTGGGTGAGCCGATGCGTAGCGAAGAGCAGTCAACCGCGCCGCCTAGGGCGGCAGTGGGACCAGTTGTGGGTAGATCTTGGACGCGCCGCGCCCGCCATCTGCCCGCGGATGACCACGACTGCGGTTGGCTAGAAACTCTTCCCGCCCTAGAACCAGCCAAGCGCTTGGAGCGCGACCTGGGAGTGGATTGCGCGGTCGTGGGTGCAGGTTTCGTCGGCTTGAGCGCCGCTCGGCGGCTGGCGCTGGCGCGCCCGGACTGGACCATCGCATTGATCGACGCGCAGCGAGTTGGTTTTGGCGCTTCCGGTCGCTGCTCTGGCTTCTTGGTGGATCTGGTCGATTTCACCTCCAAAATGAAACCGCTGGCGCGCGCGGGGTACGTGAACACCGCGAGGTGGGGCATCGAGAGGCTGCGCTCGCTGAGCGTCGAACATGAGTTCGACTGCGAGTGGGACGACAAAGGCTGGGTGCGAGGCGCCGTTGGCGAGGATGGGATGCGCTTCCTCGAGGCCTGGCCCGGCTGGCTGGACGAGGTCGGTATCGACTATCACTGGCTCGACAACCGAGGGATGCAGGCGGTCACCGGCTCGGAACTCTACCGAGCAGGGATTCGCCTGCCTGGCTATTCTCTGATTCATCCCGGGAAACTGGTCCGCAGCCTACGGGAGATCCTGCCAGAGAATGTCGCGCTTTTCGAAGAGAGTCCCGTACGCTCGGTGCGGCAGGTGCCGCGCGGCGGTTTGCAGCTCGAAGTCGGTGGCCCCAGCGGACTCTTCACCCTCTCCGCGCGGCGGGTCTTTCTGACCACCAACGGCTATTTGCCATCTCAGGGCTTTCACGCCGACCGCGTTTTCCCCTGCTTCACCTTTGCCAGTATGACTCGGGTCTTGAGCGCGGAAGAGCAAGCCAATCTCGGAGGCGAAACCGAGTGGGGACTGTTGGCGATGGACCCGATGGGGACCACGATTCGCCGGACGCGCGGTCAGCGCCTACTCTTTCGCAATACGGCCCACTACGCCCCCAAACTGAGCATCAGTAACGGCTTACGGGCCAAGATGCGAGCCTTTCACCGGCAAGCCTTGCAGGCTCGCTATCCGCAACTGGCCAATATCGAGTTCGAACATACCTGGGGCGGCTTGATGGGGACCTCGCACAACAGCCAGCTCCTCTTCGGCGAAACGCGACCTGGCCTGTTTACCGCTGCTGCGTTCAATGCCGCGGGCATCGCCATGGGCGCGGCAGCTGGAGAACTGCTAGCCGATCTGGCGGTAGGCAGAGATTCGGAGCAGCTGCGCGCCATGCGCGCCCTACCGGCTCCGACTTGGATGCCGCCCGAGCCTTTTCGTGGCTGGGGTGGCCGACTGATCATCGCTCGCAAGAACGCGCAAGCGGCTGAATATATTTGAGGGTTGCCAAGGGTACGGAGGCCTTGCAACCCGTGAAACCGTGAACTAAGACGGATTCCACAACCACGTCACAGACCGAACTGGGAGCAGCAGTCATGGGACATCTTACGTCGACCGACCGAATCTACGATCTAGTGGGAGTTGGGTTTGGTCCATCAAACCTGGCCTTAGCGGCCACTATTCGCGAAGAGGCGCAGAGCCATCAAGCCGAGGAGATGAGCGCTCTTTTCCTCGAGTCGAAGAGGGAGTTCGCTTGGCATCCAGACATGCTGATCAAAGGAGCGACGATCCAGTTGTCTTTCCTCAAAGACCTGGTCACCCTGCGCAATCCGCAGAGCCAATATAGCTTTCTGATCTATCTTCAGCAGGCCGAGCGGCTGGTCGATTTTGTCAACCTGCGCACCTTCTTTCCCAGTCGTGCTGAATTCAACGACTACTACTGCTGGGTGGCCGACCAATTGGAGGACATGGTGCGCTACGGTCAGCGCGTCACCTCGATCGAACCCATCGAGGGCGAAGAGGGGCAGGTCGATCTCATTCGCGTCACCTTCCAAGACTTGGCCAACGGCAGTGAGCATAGCTGCTTAGCGCGCAACCTGGTCTTTGCCACGGGAGGTACCGCGAAGCTCCCCGAAGGCATTGAGACCACCGACGACGGGCGAGTTTTCCATTGCGGGCGCTTCCTCAGCCAGGTCGAAACTCACTTCCCGGATCGAGGCAAGAAGCACGAATTCGTGGTGGTGGGCTCGGGACAGAGCGCGGTCGAGATCTTCCAGTATCTATACGAGACCTACCCCAAGGCGGCAGTCACCGCCACCTTGCGACGCTTCGCCTATCAGCCGGCGGATGAGAGCCACTTCGTGAACACCATCTTTCACCCCGAGATGACCGACTTCCTCTACGACCTGCCGGAGGCGGATCGCAAGCAGCTGATCGCCGAGCACTACGACACCAACTACTCGGCCGTCGACCTCGACCTCCTGGGAGAGGTTTACAAGGAGCTGTATGAGCGCCGGGTGGTCGGCGACACGCTGATTAAGGTCCGCTCGATGCTCGAGCTGCGTGAAGTCGAGCTGCTCGATGGGGGCAGGGTCCGGGCCCATTTCTTTGACAAGATCAAGCAAGTCGAAGAGCGGATCGAGGCCGATTCGGTGATGCTGGCTACCGGTTACCAACGCAACGGAATCCCGCCGCTGCTCAAATCACTGAGCCGTCACTTGCGCAAGGACAACCACGGGAGGCTCGATGTCGATCGCCAGTATCGCGCCGTCAGTGGCAAAAACTTCGCTCCGCAGATCTTCCTGCAAGGGTTCTGTGAGCACACCCATGGCCTGAGCGATACGCTCCTCTCAGTCCTTCCGATGCGCTCCAAGGAAATCCATGACGAACTCTCACGGGAGCGCCTGCAAATCAAGATTCAGACCGATTCAGATCTGCGCGAACCGGTCGGTGCCGCCTTGGCTTCCGGCCGTCGCGGCTAAGGGGAGGAAGAGAGTCGATGTTGATCCGTAAGTTGGACCGCGAGCAGTTCACGCCGTCCTTTAATATCTTGTGCCAGCAGATCTACCCGGCGGAAGGGATTGCGAAAACGCCGTTTAACGCCTACTGGAACCTCATCGACCCCAGCAAGGAGACCAAGTCGCACCGCCACCACGAAGGGGAGACCTTCGTCATCGCCAAGGGCAGCGGTGTGATGACTGGCAATGGCGAGAGCTACCCGGTCGAGGTAGGGGATGTGATCTTCATTCCGCCGTTTACCGAGCACATGCTGAGCAACAGTTCGACCGACGCGGAGCTTCTGTTTCTCAACATCTACTGGGAAGACATGAAGTTGATTTTTGACGACGCGGGTGACGGTGACCCGGGGTCGATCAAAATTCGCAAGCTCGATCCCGCCCGGATGGTTTCCGCCTTCGACATCTCCTGCCAGCGCGTCTACCCGGCGGAAGGGATCGCCGATACCCCGTTCAATGCTTTCTGGAACCTGGTGGACCCTGGCAAAGAGACCAAGCCCCATCGTCACCACGAGGGCGAGACTTTCTTGGTGGTCCGCGGGCAAGGCACGATGACCGGGGCGGGAGAGAGTACCTCGGTCGAAGTAGGGGATGTGATCTTCATCCCGCCGTTTACCGAGCACACCCTGGCCAACACCTCGGCCGACGCGGAGCTTCTGTTTCTCAACATCTACTGGGAAGACATGAAGCTGATCTTCAACGGCGACTCCGGGGCCGACCAAGGCCAGCGGAATTCGGCGGCCGAAGCGGAGACAACGGCGGAATCGGAGCCTGCCCAACGCTACAGCTTGGCCATCAGCTCCCCGCCTAATCCTAACGGTGACTTGCACTTAGGCCACCTGTCCGGGCCCAATCTTGGGGCTGACGTCTATCGCCGGTTCCGCAACTTGCAGGGAGACAATGCCTTCTATTGCACCGGCACTGACGACAATCAAATCTGGACCGCTTCGATGGCCGCGCAGCGCGGTGAGTCGGCGCAGCAGACGGCGGATCACTTTTCCGCCAAGATCCAGCGCACCTTGGAATTGATGAAGATCGAGGTGGCGCATTTTCATCGCCCCAACCTCAGCCCCCACCGACGCAAGGTGGCCCAAGGTCTGGTGAGCCAACTGTTCGAGGCTGGCTACATCGTGGCGCGAGATGCTCCCGCGTTGGTCGATCCCACCGATGGCCGTTACCTTTTCGAGGCCTACGTTCAAGGGACCTGCCCACACTGTGGGGCGGGCGCCAGCGGCAACGCTTGTGAGGATTGCGCCATGCCGATCAGCTGCACCGGGCTGATCGACCCCAAGGCCAAACTCACCGGGGCGACACCGGAGATCCAGGACGTACGTAGGCTTTTTCTACCGCTAGAACCGCACCGCGCCTCGATCGAGTCCTACGTGGAGAAAGTGGCGATGCCGGCCCACCTTCGGGCGCTGATCCAGCGGTTGCTCTCCGCCGAGCTGCCGGATTTCGTGGTCAGTCATGTCTCGGACTGGGGTATTCCGGTGCCGCTCGAAGGCTTCGAGGGGCAGATCATCTCCGCCTGGGTTGAGATGTGCCCAGGGTACATCTCTTTCAGCGTGCCAGTGACCGACGCTCTGGCAGGCGATCAAGCGGATGAAGAGAGTTGGCGCCAGTTGTGGGCCACGCCCGATGCGGAACTGGTCCAGTTCTTCGGTCTCGACAATGGCTGGTACCACGTCATCGTGTATCCCCTCCTGTATCAACTCTACGACGCCTCGATTCGGCCTCCCGTGGCGTTCGTCTGCAACCACTTTTACCGGCTAGAGGGAGAGAAGTTCTCGACCAGTCGTGGCCACGCCATCTGGGGTGGTGACGCGGCCCAGGAATGGGGAGCCGATCCACTGCGCTTCTTCCTGGCCCTGACCGGGCCGGAAGTCGAGCAGAGCAACTTTGAGCGGGCTGAGTTCGAAGGCTTCGTCGACGACGAGCTGGTCGGGACCTGGCAAGAGTGGTTGGGGCGTCTGGCCACTAAGCTGGAAAGTCCCTACGCAGGGGTGATTCCAGAGGCAGGGACCTGGACCGACCCCCATCTGCACTTCCTGAAGCGACTCAAGGGCTTCCTGGATGAGGCTGAGGCCGCTTTGGCGGCGGAGTCCTTCTCGATGCGACGACTCACTCGCTTGGCCTGTGAACTGGTGAGGTCGGCCTCCGACTTTGGCAAACGGCAGGATGCCTACGGCCGGCACCCCTCCGGCAAGGACGAACGCCGGACCGGAATCGCGCTGGAGTTGGCGGCGGCAAGGGTACTGGCCTTGATCGCCTCACCGGTGATGCCGGGCTTCGCCGAACACCTGTGGGCTGGGCTGGGCTATGCGTCCCCCTTCTCGGATGTGCGTTGGGATTCACTGCCTCAGTTCGTGACGCCCTACCAAGAGCTGGGTGATCTCGGCGGCGAGTTCTTCCACTCGGTCAAAGCGCAAGAGCAACAGGCGAACTAGAAACTCAGCCGAGGGATCCGAGGGCGGGTCCCTCCGGCCGGTATGCTAGTGTCCACCGCCGTGAGCTTGGACGACTGGAATTTCACTCCGCCCCCACCCTCTTCCCTCGGGGATCGTGACGTGCCGCAAGAAGGCACCCACCTCGCGGGCAAACGGGTGGCGTTGCTGGTCACCGGTGGCATCGCGGCGATCAAGACCCCGTTTATCGCCCGCTCGTTGCGCCGCCAGGGCGCCGACGTGGTGGCCTTCGTTTCGGCGCAAGCGCAGCGCTACGTGACCGAGGATGTGCTGGAGTGGTGCACTGTCAACCCCGTGGTCAGCCGCTTGACCTCCGCCGCCGAGCACCTCTCGGACGAGGTGCTGGCGCCAGCCACCTACAACACGATCAACAAGCTGCGCCATGGCATCGCCGATGGGGTGGTGACCTCGGCCCTCGCCTCGGCGCTGGGTCGCCAGGCGCAAGGGCGCACCCAGGTGGTGATCGTGCCGACCATGCACGGCAGCCTGCACACCTCGATTCTCACCGAATCGCTACAAGCGTTGGCTGCCATGGGGGTTCAGATCGTGGCGCCGCGGGAGGACTACGGCAAGCACAACATCCCGTCTGAAACGGTGATCACTGATGCCGTCTGCCGGGCGGTGAGCC
>QIHU01000650.1 GCA_003231035.1 Acidobacteriota bacterium | reverse complement strand
GCGCAAGCTCCGCGTCGGGGTGCAGCTCGACCATGAACCGATTTCCCTCCCTGTCCACCAGAATCGCGCCAGCACCGCGCAGCGCCTCGGTCATCAGCGACATCCGTCCTCGGGATGGCCCCGTCTCCTCGTCGACGGCCAGCGCCGTGGGGTGAAATTGCACCATCTCGAGATCGGCCAATAGAGCCCCGGCGCGGGCCGCCATGGCCAGGCCGTCGCCGGTGTTTTCGGCTGGGTTCGTGGTGCACTCGTAGAGCTGGCCGATTCCCCCGGTCGCCAGAACCACCGCGCGGGCTTGGTGGAACAGCAAGCGGCCATCGGCGTGTTGAGCCACCACCCCCACCACTCGACCGTCGCGGACCATCAGGTCGAGGGCCTGAGCCCCGGTGAAGACATCCACTTCGGGTACTCTGCGCACCGCCTCCACCAGGGTGCGCACCAACTCGGCACCGGTGGCGTCCCCGTTGGCGTGGAGGATGCGGTGGCACCGGTGCGCCGCCTCGCGCCCCAACACTAGCCGACCGGTCTCATCGCGGTCGAAGAGAGCGCCCAGTTCGATTAAGTGGCGGACCCGGTCGCGCCCCTCGCGAGTCAGCAGCCCCACCACCTCGGGATCGCAGAGCCCGGCACCGGCGGCGAGGGTATCGGCGGCGTGGAACTCGGGGGAATCGCCCTCTCCCACCGCCGCCGCGACCCCACCCTGCGCCCATACGCTCGATCCGCCGGCACCCAACTCGGCCTCCTTGGTCAGCAGGGCCGCCCGGCGCGGGGCGCAGCCGAGAGCCGTGGTCAGCCCGGCGACTCCACTGCCCACGATGACCACATCGTGGTGCAGAATCTCATCGAAATCCGGCTTCATCGCCCCGCTCCTCAGCCCACCGCCAACATCCGTTCCACCGACCGTCGGGCGCGCCTTGCGACAGCCGCGTCGACCCTCACCCGGGGTTCCAGCGTCTCCAAACTGCGCAGGATCTTCGCCAGCGTGATGCGCTTCATGTGCGGGCACAGATTGCAGGGGCGGATGAAATTCACCTCGGGATGTTCGACCGCCACATTGTCGCTCATCGAACACTCGGTGATCATCACCACATTGCGCGGCTTGCGCTCCCCCACGTAGCCGATCATTCCCGAGGTCGACCCCACATAATCCGCCTCGGCCAGAACGTTGGGCGGACACTCCGGGTGGGCCAGAACGATCAGCTCCTCATGACCCTGGCGAAAGGAACGCACCTGCTCTGGGGTGAAGCGCTCGTGCACTTCGCAGCTGCCGTGCCAGAGAATCAGTTCGACCTCGGTCTGGCTCGCCACGTAGCGGCCCAGGTATTGATCGGGCAAGAAGAGTACCCGTTCGACGCCCAGAGATTCGACCACCTCGACGGCGTTGGCCGAAGTACAGCAGATATCGGTCTCCGCTTTGACCGCGGCCGAGGTGTTGACGTAGGTCACCACCGGCACCCCCGGATAGCGCTGCTTGAGCAGCCTCACATCGGCGGCGGTGATCGAATCGGCCAGCGAACAGCCGGCCTCGAGATCGGGGATCAGGATCGTTTTTTCTGGATTGAGAATCGCCGCCGTTTCGGCCATGAAGTGAACGCCGCACAGGACGATCACCTCGGCGTGAGTCTCCGCTGCCTGGCGGGCCAGAGCCAGCGAATCGCCAGCCAGGTCGGCGACGCCATGAAAGATCTCTGGAGTCTGGTAGTTATGCGCCAGGATCACCGCGTTGCGTTCTTTCTTCAGCTGCTGGATCCGGTCGATCAAAGGCGCGTGCACCGGCCACTCGATCGCCGGGATGACAGTGCGGACGCGGTCGTAGAGCGGCGCCATGCGCACGGCGACTTCTGGGCTGTATTCCAATGTTGTGGAAGGTAAGGTCGTGGAGGGCAAGGTCACGGAGGGCGAAGCGAGATTCATCGGGACACTCCTCTATGTGGGTGCAGCCTGGGGTTGCGTGCAGAACTGGTTATGCTCACAGTGAGAATAATTGGAAACCAAAAAGAAGCGACCGACTTCGGTCACCCCCTTATACTACTAATGAGTATAACCAGATGTCAAGGGCGCCGAGCCTCCTTCCGCCAAGACTACTCCCGCGGATGGACCGGCAACCCCACCCCCGACGTCGGGCGCTCGCGCAGCACGTCGCGGCGGAAACGGAAGAGCTCCGCCGGCCGGCCGCCGGTTTGGGAATCGAACCGGCCGCTGCCTTCGACCAACCCACCGCGTTCGACCAGGCGGCGGAAGTTTTGCTTGTGCAGCGGCACGCCGGCCAGAGCCTCGACGACGCGCTGGAGTTGAAGCAGAGTGAAGGTGGGCGGCAGCAGTTCGAAGACCACGGGGCGGTAGTGGATCTTGCCGCGCAACCGGCCCAACGCGGTGGCCAAGATCCGGCGGTGGTCGAAGGCCATCGTCCTCCCCGGCAAGGGTGATTCCTCATCCCCTCGCGCCTGGGAAAGCTGGCGATCGCGCCTTGCTTCGGCAACCAACCCAGCCTCGTAGAGCAGTTCGTAGCGCTCCAGCACCCGATAGCCGTCGCGCGGCGAGCCGTGGAGACCGAAGGCGATATCGATGCGTTCGCTGCGAACTTGGCGCAACGCCCTGTGGTCAGCGGAATCTCGCCACTTCGCCAGGGCCGGGACCACCGCCCGATCGAGAATCCTTGGACCACCGCGCCGCCAGTCCTCCCAGGGCAGAAAACGGTAGATGTCCGTCCATTGGGCGCCTGCAACCGTCTCGGCCTCCTCCTCGCGCACCAAGGCCAAGTAGGCCACGGAAAGGACTCGAGGCTCGCCCGAGCCCTCGTCCTCTTCCCGATTGCGGTCGCCAAAGGTGTAGAGCTGCTCGACATAGCCCAGGCTCAGCCCAGCCTGTTCAGAAACCCAGCGGCGTAGGCCCAGTTCGAGCGTTCGATCTTGGACCGGGTCGAGCGGCCCAAAAGGTAGCGCCGGCTGCTCGCCGCGGTTGAGGGTCAACACCCGGGGCACCTCGGCGGTCACCGCGACGATGACCGCGTTGAGGCCGAGAACGAGATCAGCGGTCGGCGGCATGCTCAGTGCTCACTCTCAAAGCTCACCGCGCGTGCCGCCGGGGCCAACCGGCGGCCGAAGTGGTCGGCGAACCGGCGCGCGTATACCGCCGCGAGCTCCCCCAACGCGGGCCGCTGGCCGGTGAGCTTCTCGACCGAGGTCATCCGCACATCCCGCAAACCGCAGGCGACGATGCCGGCGAAGAGATCCAGGTCGGTCGCCACGTTGAGGGCGAAGCCGTGGGTGGTGACCCAGCGCGAGAGGTGGACGCCGACCGAGGCGATCTTTGCTCCATCGACCCAAAGACCGATGTGCTCGGGTCCCTCCCCCTTCTCGGCCGTCACTCCAAACTCGGCCAGGGTGGCGATCAGTACTTCCAGGAGGTCGCGCACGTAACGCCGGATGTCGCGCCGATCGGGGCTCAAGTTGAGGATCGGATAGCCGACCAGCTGACCGGGGCCGTGGTAAGTCACTTGCCCTCCCCGGTCGGTTTGGAAGAGTTCGATGCCGCGGCTTTCCAACCACCCCGGCGCCGCCGTTACGTCGGCGGAGCTGGCGTTGCGTCCCAAGGTAAAGACGTGGGGATGTTCGAGCAAGAGCAGATGCTCCGCCCCCTCGCCCCGCTTCAGCGCGGTGGAAAGCCGCTCTTGTAGTTCGAGCGCGCGACCGTAGGGCATGCTGCCGAGGAAGGCCCAGTGCAACGGGCGGATCTCCTCGGCAGCCTGGCTGGGGATCTCGGCGTTCACTGGGCCCATCCAACCGCGCGCCTCCGACTACCGGTAGGCGTCCAGCTCTTTCCAGGTCTCTTCCTGCAAGGTCTTCTTGACGTCGTTCATGAAGTGGTCGGCGTCGGAACCGTCGACCAGGCGATGGTCGTAGGTGATGGCGAAGTAGGACATCACCTTGATGGCGATGGCGTCGTTGCCGAACTCGTCGGTGACCACCACCGGCCGTTTCTCAATGGTGCCCAACCCGAGGATCGCCACCTGCGGCTGGCTGATAATCGGCGTCCCCCAGAGGCTACCGAAGACGCCGGGATTGGTCACTGTGAAGGTGCCGCGTTGGACCTCGTCCGGCTTCAGCCGCTTGTTGCGCGCCCGCTCGGCCAGGTCGTTGGCCCCCTTGGCCAAGCCGACCAAACTCAGCGTGTCGGCATTGCGAATCACCGGTACGATCAGCCCCCGGTCGAGCGAGACGGCCATCCCCAGGTTGATCTCTTTCTTGTAGACGATGTTGGTGCCGTCGATGGCCGCGTTCAGCTTCTTGTGACGGCGCAGCGCCGAGGCCACCGCCTTGAAAATGAAGGGCATGTAGGTCAACTTGGTGCCGTTGGCCTTGAGGAATGCCTCCTTGGCCTGGGTTCGCGCCGCGTGCACCCCGGACATGTCGATGTGAAAGGCGGTGGTGACGTGGGCCGAGGTGTCCTTGGAGTAGCGCATGTGCGCCGCCGTGATCTGCCGGATCCTCGACATGGGTTCGATCTCGACGCTCTCGCTGGGACCGTAGGCCGCAACCGAAAAACCGGTGGAGGGTCGCGCGGATGCCGGCGGCGGCGGCGCCGCGGCCGGTGGAGGTGCCACGGCCGGTGGAGGTGCAGCGGCAGCCGCCTCCGGCTTGGCCACCGCGGTCTTGCCACCCGCGGCGATGAAGGCGTCGATATCTTTCTTGGTCACCCGCCCGTGCACACCGCTGCCTTCGAGCTGAGCGATGTCGATACCCTCGGCTTCGGCGATCTTGCGCACCACCGGGCTGGAGTACTTCTTGACCCGGCTCTCCAGCGTCTCTAGTTCGCTATCGACGTCCGAGAGCGCCCCGGCGAGGTCGCCAGGCGAAGCGCCCGGAGTGACCGCCGCCACCGGTTCTGGAGTCGGTTCGGATTCTGGAGCAGGCGCGGTGGCCGGAGCCTCGGCGGGAGCAGGCGCGGCCGGGCTGGCCGCGGGTGCCACCTCGCCCGCTTCGCCGATCAGGGCCACCACTTCGTTGATCGGAACCGTCGCTCCTTCGTCAAACTTCAGTTCCAGCACCACGCCGGAGGAGGGGCTGGGGATCTCGGCGTCCACCTTGTCCGTCGAAATGACGAAAAGCGGCTGGTCGCGCTCTACCTTGTCGCCCACTTTCACCAGCCAGTTGGTGATCGTTCCTTCGGCGATCGACTCGCCCATCTGCGGCATCACGACTTCAGTCGACATCGGTGTTCCCTCGTCTATCCATGGAATGGTGGCAGCCAGTGTACAGCGCTGACGGCTCCGGTGTTGGGTTCTTTCAGGCTGGGTCATACCGCTCGCCGGTTCTACGCCCAGCGCTCTGATCTTAGTAGTTTGCCAGCCTCTTGATCCGTTCGCACAGCCGCTCGACGTTCGGCCGGTAGTGTTCTTCGAGCGGCGGGCTGTAGGGGACCGGCGTGTCCGGGCAGCAAAAGCGTTGCACCGGGCCGTCCAGCCAGGCAAAACAGTTCTCCGCGATCCGCGCCGCCACCTCGCCCGCCACCGAGCCGGTCTTTTGCTCTTCGGTTAGCACCAAGGCTCGGCCGGTCTTCTTCACCGAAGCGACGAGGGTCTCGTCGTCGAGTGGCTTGAGCGTCCTCAGGTCGATCACTTCGATCTCGATCCCTTCTTCTGCCGCCAGTCTTTCCGCCGCTTCAAGAGCGGTGTGAAGCATGGCGGCATAGGTGATCACCGAAAGGTCGGTCCCTTCGCGCACCACTCGCGCGCGGCCGATCGGCACCAGCCCTTCGCCTTCCGGCAAGGTGCCCTTGATCCGCCGGTAGAGGTACTTGTGCTCGAAGAAGAGAACGGGATTGGGATCGCGAATCGCGCTTCGAATCAGCCCAAAGGCATCCTCGACGGTGGCCGGCGCCACGATTTTGATTCCGGGAGCATGGAGGAAGTAGCCCTCGGGATTCTGGCTGTGGAAGGCCGAGCCGTGCACGTTGCCGCCGCTAGGGCCCCGGATCACCATCGGCACCGCCTGGCCCCACCGATAGTGGTTCTTGGCGGCGAAGTTGACGATCTGGTTGAAGGCGCAGGCGATGAAGTCGATGAACTGCATCTCGACCACCGGGCGCATCCCCATCATCGCGGCACCAATCGCGCAACCGACGAAGCCCGATTCGGAGATCGGCGTGTCTATCACCCGCTCAGCCCCGTAGCGTTCGAGAAAGCCGGCGGTAAGGCGAAAAGCGCCGCCGTAGGTGCCGATGTCCTCACCGATCAAAAAGACCTCCGGCGACCCATCCATCTCGCGCAGTATGCCCTGCCGAATCGCTTCCAGGTAGGTCACTTCGGTACCGGCCGCCAGCGGCTCTTGCGGACCCTTCGTGGCAGATTGTTTCGCGCTCATCGCACCGCCCTCCACGGCACCGCGACTTCCGGCGGTGCCTCCGCGTAGACCCCTTCGAGGGAACGCTCAGCGGGGGGCATTTCCGAAGCCAGGGCAAAGTCCACTTCAATATCCAGACTCTCGCGGATGGTGGCGGCGATCGCCGCCAGGTCGTCCGGCGAGGCTAAGTCGTTGGCGAGGAGATGATCTTCGAACCGTTCGATCGGATCGCGCTTCGCCCACTCGGCGAGCAACTCCGCCGGCACATAGCCGGCGTCGTCGTGCTCGGCATGGCCCTTCATGCGGAAGGTCTTGACCTCCACCAAGCTAGGACCACCCCCGGCCCGGGCCCGATCCACCGCCCGCTTGACGCCGCCGTGGACCGCCAGGACGTCATTGCCATCGAGGATCGAACCGGGGATGCCGTAGCCCACCGCGCGGTCAGCGATATTCTCGATCCGCATCTGCATGGAAGTGGGGGTCGAATAGGCATAGCCGTTGTGTTCGGCGATGACCACCAGGGGCAGGTTGAGCACCGCCGCCAGGTTGAGCCCCTCGTGAAAGTCTCCGGTCGAAGTACCGCCGTCGCCGATCCAGGTCATCGCCACCAAGTTCCTACCTTGCTGCTGGCCGGCCAGGGCCACCCCCGCCATGACCGGGATCAAGGCGCCGAGCATGGAGATCGGGGCGATCATGCCCCGCCGTACGTCGCCAAAGTGCAGATTGCAGTCCTTGCCGCCGGTTGGGCTGGTGCCACGCGCCATGTACTGGGTAAAGACCTCACGGGGTTCGACACCGCGCACCAACATGGCACCGAGGTTGCGAATCAGCGGGCCGATGAAATCCTGCGGCTCCAGGGCAAAGGCGCTCCCCACCGAGACCGCTTCCTGGCCGCGGCTACCGTAGAGACCGCCCACCACCTTGTTCTGCCGGTACAGGCTCGACAGCCGGTCTTCGACAGAGCGATTGAGCAGCATGAAGCGGTAGAGAAGAAGCTGCTCCCGCTGACCTAGCGAAGTTTCGGCCAGCGACTGGACTTCATCGCTCGCCTCCGGCTTGACTTCGCCGGTGGCCTTCATGGCCACTGGTTCAGGGGCAGGTTCAGGTGCGGAAGGAACCGACTTCTCCGCCTCAGCCGCCGGTTCCACCGTCGGGTGCAGCAGGCCGAAGTCTTGAGGTGATCTACTCATCGACGGTCTGCCTTAAAAGTGAATCGCATGACCATGCGCCGCGTGGGCCGCTTCGGCCATCGCTTCGGACAAAGTCGGGTGGGCGTGAATGGCACGGAAGAGCTCTTCGGTGGTCGACTCCACCTGTAGAGCGGTGCAAGCCTCGGCGATGAGCTCGGTGGCGTGAACGCCGAGGATGTGCACCCCGAGAAGCTGGTCGTATTGGGTCTCGCGCACGATCTTAACGAACCCCTCCGTCTTGCCCAGGATAGCCGCCTTGCCCAGCGCCGCGAAGGGGAACTTGCCCACCGCCACGTCGTAGCCGCGCTCCCTTGCCGTCGCTTCACTGAGACCGACCGAGCCGACCTCCGGGTCACAGTAGGTGCAAGAGGGAATGTGATCGTAGTTGATCGGCCGGGCCGTCTGGTCACCGGCCATGTGATCGACCGCGAGAATGCCCTCGGCCGAGGCTACGTGGGCCAGCTGCGCGGTGGGGACGACATCGCCGATGGCATAGATCGTGGGAACCGCGGTGCGCATCCACTGGTCGACCTCGACGAAACCGCGATCGAGCTGGACCCCGACCGCTTCAAGACCGAGCTGCTCGGTCACCGGCGCCCGACCGACCGCGACCAGGAGCATCTCGGCCTGCAAACCGTCGTCCACACCGTCGTGTTCGAGTTGCAGCGAAACTCCGTTATTCCCGGCCTGCACCTCGCTCAACTTCGTCCCCGTGCGCACGTCAATGCCGCGCCGTTTGAGCACCTTGGTCAATTCGGCCGAGATCTCTTCGTCTTCGACCGGCAACAACCGGTCCATCATCTCGACCAGAGTGACGCGGCTACCGAAGGAGGCAAACATCGAGGCGAACTCGGTGCCCACCGCGCCGCCACCGAGAACCACCAGCGACTCCGGCACCTCGCGCAGATTCAAGATGTGGTCAGAGTTCAAGATCCGGCCGCCATCGACGGGAACGAACCGCAAGTTGCGCGGTACCGAGCCGGTGGCGATCAGGATCTTCGCGGCCGACAGCACCCGAGTGCCGCCCTCCCCATCCTCCACCGTCACCTCAGTGACACCGGTCACCCTGCCGAAACCACGCACGGCCTCGACCTTATTCTTCTTGAACAGGAACTCGATGCCCTGGGCGTTCTTCGCCACGACCTTGTTCTTGTAGCCCTGGGCCTTGTCCATATCGAGCTGCGGAGTCGCCACGCTGACCCCGAACCGGCCCGCCTTCTTGACTTGATCCAACAGCTCGGCGGTGTGCAACAGGGCCTTGGTGGGGATGCAGCCGCGATGCAGGCAGGTCCCCCCGAGCTTGGGGTCTTTCTCCACCACCGCCACCTTCATCCCGAGCTGGCCGGCGCGGATCGCGGCCACGTAGCCCCCAGGGCCGCTACCAATGACGATCAGATCGAACTCTTGCGACATGACTTCTCCAGGTTGGGTAGGCAAGCAATAGGTTTTCGGTGTGCGACGACCAGAGTTCGAGTGGGCGGTGCGACGGAAACCCAAACAACGATCAGCCCGTTGTGGCCGTCGAGCTACCGAGAGGCTCGGCGTGAAGCCGTCCCTTGTCGTCTTCGACCAGAGTGGCCATCGGTGTTACAGGGTCGTGCTCGAAGATCGACAACCACCCAGCGCTGGCGGCGCGCGGCAGCCAGATTTCTTTATTGGCCAGGGTCTTCATCGGGTACAGATCGTAGCTCATGATCCACGGGTAGGGCACATGCGCCGCGGTCGGCACCAGGTCGGCCCAAAAAACCCCATGGGTCGTCCCCTCGCCCGCCGTTTTCGACGCCCCGCCATCACCCCGGCCGCTGTCTCGGCCGCCATCCAGCAAAACGATACACATGTCAGCATTGTGGCCGGGAACGCGCACCGCCCGCACTCCGGCCATCGGTTCCGCCTCTTCATCGAACAGCTCGACGACTCCGGCGGCGAAGAGCGGCTCCCAGTTCAGCGGGTTGTAGCTGGCGCGATCCCGCGCGTTGGGTGAGCGGGCGTGGGCGACTTCGCCGCGCTGCAACCAATAGGTGGCGTTTTCGAAAGTCGGCACCCAGCTCTCGCCCTGCTTGCGGGTGTTCCAGCCACAGTGATCGAAGTGGAGGTGGGTCAGCAAGACATGGGTAACATCTTGGGGCGCATAGCCTCGCGCCACCATGTTTTCGAGCAAGCGAGGGCTGTCGGGATTGAGACCGAAGATCTGGTTGAAGCGGGGGTCGCCCTTGTCCCCCACCCCGGTGTCGACCAGCAACAGATCGTCTCCGCGCTCCACCAGCAAGCAGTTGGTGGTCATGTGGATGCGGTTACTCTCGTCCGGCGCCATTTTCTTCGCCCACAACGCCCGCGGGACCACCCCAAACATGGCTCCACCGTCCAGACGGAATTCTCCGTCGTCGGCGAGTGAAATCTTGAGGTCCCCCAGGTGCACGAGGGGGAGAGTTTACCGCACAAGAGCGGCTGAGAACCGCTCGCGAAACGAGAACCGCAAGCGAGTTACAATGGTGAGCTACTCGGCAATCGGCCACAGTGGAGACAGACTATGTTCGGCAGAAGATTTGAACTCTTTCGCATCCTGGGCTTTCCCGTGCGACTGGATGCTAGCTGGTTCTTGGTGGCGGTGGCCGGGGCCTGGTTCTTTGCCCACAGCGTCTTTCCCGAACGCCACCCGGATCTGCCGGCCGCGACCTACTGGGCGATGGGTGTGGTGGCGATCGTCGGCCTTTTCGTCTCGATTCTGCTGCACGAATTGGCCCACGCCCTCACCGCCCGCCATTTCGACCTCCCGACCTACGGCATTACCCTCTTCCTCTTCGGCGGCATCGCCGAGATTCCCGATGAACCGCCCAGCCCGCAGGCCGAGATGGTCATCGCCATCGCCGGCCCCTTCGCCAGCCTGCTGCTCGCCGGCTGGCTCGCCTTGGGCGCCTTCCTCGGGTCGACCAGCGATTGGCCAGCAGGGCTGAACAGCGTGCTTTTCTATCTGGCGCTACTCAATCTGGCCCTGGGTTTGATCAATCTGGTTCCCGCCCTTCCCCTGGACGGCGGGCGAGTGCTGCGGGCCCTGCTCTGGTGGAGCAAGAACGACCTGCCCAAAGCCACCGAGCTCAGCGCGCGGATCGGCGGCGCTTTCGGAACCGGCATGTTGGTGTGGGGTGTTTTCATCGCCTTCGGCGGAAGCGTCGCCACGGGTATCTGGTGGATGGTGATCGGCCTTTTCCTGCGCTCCGCGGCGAGTAGCTCGATTCGCCAACAGATGTTCAATCGCGCCTTGCAGGGCGAGCCGGTGCACCGGTTCATGCACACCAATCCGATCACGGTCCCGCGCGCTATTTCGGTGGCCAATCTGGTGGAAGCCTATGTCTACCGCCACCAGCAGGAGATATTTCCGGTGGTCGACGACGATCGCCTGGTGGGCTGGGTAGCGCCGGGAGCGATCGAGCGCATGCCTCGCGAAGAGTGGGAGCGCCAGAGCGTCGCCGTCTTGGTCCAACCCTGCGGGCCGGAAAACTCGGTCAAGCCGGATGCGGACGCCCTCCAAGCCCTCACCACCATGCGCCGCTCCAACCTCCCGGGCTTGATGGTGGTCGAAGAGGAGCAGCTATTGGGGGTCCTGCGCTTGAAGGATTTACTCGGCTTTTTTTCGATGAAACTCAAGCTCGAAGGTCCCGGCCCGCAACGACGCTGAGCCCCGCGGAGGCCCGGCGCGGTGTTGGACAACGGTTCGCGATAGGCTCGGTGCGAACCGATGCAGCGAGCTTGCCATGGCTCACTATCCAACAGGAGAATCGAGAATGAGATTGAAACTGAACTGGGCGCCTCTCGCCTTGTCTTTG
>QIHU01000648.1 GCA_003231035.1 Acidobacteriota bacterium | reverse complement strand
AAGTAGAACGGCATGCGGGCGTCGGTGGGCACCACGCCTTCGAGAATCGCGGTGCGCACACCGCGTGGATGACGCCGCATGTAAACCAGGCTGGCGCGGGTTCCGTAGGAGCCGCCGATCAGGTTGACCTGGGGGTAGCCCAGCGCGGTAACCACCTCGTGCACGTCGTCGATCATGACCGGTGTGGTGTAGTGCTCCAGATCGTTGTCGCCCGAGAGCTGGGCGCGACAGGCCTCGACACCGGCCAGCGGGAGGAATTCCTCCAACAAACCAAGGGGGCGCGAGCCGTCCGTCTGGTAGTCGCAGAGAAGCGGGTTGGATTCGCCGGTGCCGCGCACGTCGACCAACACGATGTCGCGGTGTTGGAGCAGCACACCGCTGTCGGCCGCGATGCCGGCGGCATTGCCGGTCACCGAGTCACCCGGTCCACCGGCGAAGATCACCACCGCATCGCTCGCCCGATTCTCGCCCGTGGCCGGAATCACCACCACCTTGAGGCCGATCTTGCGGCCCGCTCGGGCTTGCCGATTCTCGTACACCTCGTAGGTGCCGCAGCGCACCGGCGTGGCCAGGCCGTCTAAAGTGCAGGGCTCCAGCTGAAAAATTGGCTGGGAGGAGCTTCTGTCCTGAGCCCCTGTGAGCGGAGATGGGTCCGTGCCACGGGTACAGCCGGTCGTCCAAGCCACTGCCAGCACCATCGACAAACCGATCCCTGTCCAGGGCATCCACTTACGCAACATCACCCTATGCATTCGTGCTCCTTCGCAACCGGTGAGTGTCTCTCCGCGATCTTCTACGTGTTCCCTACGCGAGTCTCGCTGGTTGGTTTCCGGGCCGGTTCTCTGAGTACGGTCTCAGCCTTGGAGGCGAAGGGTGATTCGTTTGCCCCCGGCGGTGGCGGTGGCGGTGGCGGCGAGGTCTCCCGCGCTGCGGGTGATCGCATTGCCGTCGGCGTCGAGCCGGGCGGTCAACGAACCGGAGGTCGGCAGGGGGCCGCCGAGCATGCTGTCGGCCTGGCTCAGGGTGAGCTCTAACGGGAATTGGGGATTGACCACTTTGCGGGCGGCGGTGGGCGGTCCGCCCTCGGCGGCGCGCAAGGAGAGGAAGAGGGTGCCGCCTGGCGGACCGCTGGCCCCTGGAGCCAACTCGATCCGCACCGCGAACCCTGAGTTGTTGTCGGTGGCCCTGTCGGTGACACTGTCGGTCGCGGCGGCGGCGATGGTTGGGGCGGTGGTGGCCCCTTGGGCCTCGGCGATCATGCGTTCGATCTCGGGATGGTTTCCACCAGCGACCGCGAGCGCGCGCTGCCAAGTTTCGACGGCCTGGGCTGTGTCGCCAACCCGTTGCAGCGCCGAGCCGCGAGCGATCAAGGCCAGGAGGTGGTCCGGGTATTGCTTGAGCACCCGGTCGAGCAAGTCGATCGCCTGTTGCACCTGACCCATGCGGATACGCACCACGCCCTGCACGTAGAGGCCGTCGGGATCGTCCGGGTTCATCTCTAGTGCTTTCTTCGAATAGTCGAAGGCCTCGACGAAGTTGCCGTTGATCAGGAGCAGAAAGGCGAGTTGCTTGGTGGCGGAAAGGTCGGTGGGGTTGGTGACCAGTCGCGCCCTCAGGGCCTCCACCCGGGTGGCGATCTCGGCGGAGAGCTCGTTGGCCTCCTCGTGGAAGGGTTGGCCGGGTGCCCCTGCGCCGCGGCTGGCTTCGGCGGCGTTGGCAGCGGGCATTGGCGAAGTCACCTCACGCGGCTTGGCTTCATTGCTGGCCGAGCCGATCAAGAATGTGACCAAGAGCGTCGCGGCAACGCCAGAGAGGAAACCGACGAGCGCGGCTCGGCGTGTGGACATCCCGATGGGTTTGCCGTCCACGCCGGTCTCGGCTGGCCGAGTTCGTGGCGGCGAGGCGTTGTCGAGGGACGCGGTCAGGGTGTCCAGATCGCGCAAGATGGTTGCTGCTTCGTCTTCCAGTCGGCGAGCCTCGCTCGGTTCGAGACTGGCGGTGTCGTCGCGAAGCCGAGCGTAAATCTGGTCGCGCCGATCCTCTAGAGCCGTGATCTGGTCGCGCTGAGACTCCTCGGCGGCGATGGGCGACGGGCTGCGCCGTCGCAGGACCCACGAAGCCACGATGCCGATGGCCAAAGCGGCGCCACCGATGATGAGAGCCGGCAGCCAGGTTGATTCGCTCACGGCTTCACCTCTTCGCGGACACGCTGCCGGTAGGCCTCGAGGCTGGGGTCGCGTTCCGGTTCGTTGTGGGGGTCGTGGTCCACGTCTTGACTCTCTTCTTGGGACTGGGATGCAGACCGCGGAGCGGATCGACTCGCGTTGTCGGCGAGCTGGGCGCGGGAGCTGCGCACCCGCATGGCGACCAGCGCCGCGCCGATCAGCAGAAAGGCGAAAGGTGCGATCCACACCACCAAGTTGAAGCCTTGCGCTTTGGGTTCGAGGCGGATGAACTCGCCGTAGCTGGTTTCGAAGTAGACCAGCACTTGATCGCCCGAGTAACCCGCCGCCAGCAGCCGGCGGACTTCGTCTTGCATCGCCACGGCGGAGGTCGTCGGGGAGTCGGCGACCGAGAGCCCTTGGCAGACCGGGCAACGGATGAGGCTGGAGATCTCCTGGGTCAGGGCTTCGAGCGCCGGTCCGCTAAGCGGCGCGTCGTCCGGCACACCGAGGCGTGGGTCGAGCTCGACGGCGGCGGAATCTTGCGCCACCAGGGCGGGCGCCGAAGTGAGCAGAAGGGCGAGCAGAGCCAGGCCGAGACCGACTCCGCGGGTGGCCATCACAACACCTCCGCCAGCAGGGCATCGACGGTCGCGGGATCGAGCGCGCCATCGTATTTGGCGGTGATCGTCCCACTTCGATCGAGGATGAAGGTTTCCGGCACTCCGTAAACACCGAAGGCGATGGCGGTGCGTCCGGTGGGGTCGATCAACGAGGGTCCCCAAGCTCCGCTCCGGGCCAGGTAGGCGCGAATCGTGGTCGGCTCGTCTTGGTAGATCACCCCGATGAACTGAACCCGGTCGCGGTAGCGCCGCGCCGCCGCCACCAGGACTGGATGTTCGTAGACACAAGGGACGCACCAGGTGGACCAGAAGTTGATCAAGGCCGGCTTGCCGGCGAGGTCCTCCAGGCGTACGGTGTTGCCCGCCAAGTCGACTAGCTCGAAGGCCGGCGCCGGCTTGCCGACCAACGGCGATTCGATGCGCTTGGGATCCTTGCCCAGTCCCATGCCCAGAACCCAGACCAGCGGCAGGACTAGGATCGCGCCCACTACGAGGACTCGCCGGTTCATGCCGCGCCGCCCTCGGTGGCCTGCTCCACCGGTCCCTCTAAGGTGGTGCTGGGTCGACGGTTGGGCATCAGGCAGAGCACCGTGCCCAAGCTCATCATCAAGACGCCAATCCAGATCCAGATCACCGCCGGGGTGAGGATGGCGCGAATGCCGACCGTGCCGTCGAGGCCAGTGTTCATCAAGGTCAGGTAGAGGTCATGGGTCGGCGAGGAGCGTACCGCCGGAGCGGCCAGTGGCTCGCGCTGTGAGGGGTAGACGTTGAGCGCCGGTTCAAGGATGGCCAACTCTTTGCCTCCCTCTCGGCGCAGGACCACCATCCGTGCCCTCTGCGCCGTGAGGTGGGGCTCCTCGACCACCCGCAAGGCTTCGAAGCGCAGTTGATACTCGCCGATCTCCATGGTGTCTCCCGCCTGGAGCGTAGCCTCGGCATCGGTCTGAAAGGTCGAGGAGACGGCGATGGCGATGAAGGTCATGATGAAGCCAAAGTGCACCACGTAGGCGCCCAGGCGGCGGGGCGAACGCATCACTGCGAGGAGGGAGAACCCTTGGCGAGTGCCGCTGCGTTTCCCCCTCCCGGCACGGCCTGGTCGCAGAGCTTGATCGAAGGTCACCCACAGCGCGTAACCGCCGAGAGCTCCGGTCAGCAGTAGGCTGCCCGACGGCTTGCCGAGCCAAGCCATCAACACCATGCCCACCAGCGCGGCGGGCAGCGGAGTGAGCAGGGCCTTGCGCACTTGGCGTGAATCACTCGTCCCCCACGGCAGGGCCGGCCCAACGCCGAGAAGGAAAAGCAGACCGAAGCCCAGCGGGATCGCCATGCGGTTGAAGTAGGGCTCGCCGACACTCACTTTAACCCCCCGCACCGCCTCGGCGATGATCGGGAACAGAGTGCCGATCAACACCGTGAAGGTAAAGGCGACGAGCACCAGGTTGTTGAGCAGGATGGCCCCGGCGCGCGAGGTCAGAGCCTCGCTGGCTGGCGCCGATTGCAGTCGATCGACACGCAGAGCCAGAATCACCACCACGGCGACCAGGCAAATACCAAAGAAGGTGAGAATCGTCGGTCCGATGGAGCTCTGTGAGAAAGCGTGCACCGAATTGACGACCCCCGATCGGGTCAGGAAAGTGCCCAAGATAGTGAGCAAGAAACTGACCAAGACGAGGATGATCGTCCACGCCTTGAGGGTGCCGCGCCGCTGCTGCGCCATGGCCGAGTGCAACGCCGCGACGGCGGTCAGCCAGGGTAGGAGCGAGGCATTCTCAACCGGGTCCCAGGCCCAGTAGCCGCCCCAGCCGAGCACTTCGTACGACCACCAACCGCCGAGCATGATGCCAAGGCTCAAGAAGCCGACGGGAACTAGCAGCCAGGTGCGCATCGTTTGCAGCCGCTTGGCTGGCATGCGACCGGCGAGCAGCGCCGCCAAGGCGATGGCGAAGGGAACCACCATCCCGACATACCCCAGGTAGAGAGTCGGTGGGTGGATGATCATCAGTGCGTGGTTTTGCAGCAGCGGGTTGGGCCCCGGGCCATCGAGCGGAATCGGGCTTGGGGTGGTGCCGAAGGGGTTGGCCGGGCCGGCGATCAAGAAAGAGAAGAACAGGCCGACGCTGAGCAGCGTGCCCAGCGTGTAGGCCGATTCGTCGATTTGGCTGGCACGATCGGTGAGGCAGTAGATGGTGGTGAACAGGGCCAGGATCAACCCCCAGAGCAGGATCGAACCGGCCAGCGAAGACCACAGCGAGACGATGGTGATCACCAGCGGGGTGGCGAGCGATCCGACCTCGGCGACGTAGGAGACCGAGAAGTCGTGGCGCACGAGCGCGACGATCATCGTCGCGGTGGCCAAGACCATCGCCACGGAGAAGAGGTGGGCCAGCCAGCGGGCCGCTGTGACTCCCACCTGGGAACGACGAGCGCCGGCGGTAAAGGCGAGCGGTGCGCCCACGGCGCAGGCGGCGAGGCCTACCAGCACCAGGCTTTGACCGAGCAGGGACATCACGGTCAGACTTCTCCTTCCAGCGTGCGCTCGAGTTCTTTGGCGTTGACCATTTCGCCCTCCTCCGGGGCCTGATACTCGTTATTATGCTTGACCATCAAGCGCTGAGTTTCGAAGTGGCCGTCCTTGCGTAGGGTACCTTCGATCACCACCCCGATCCCCTCGCGGAACATCGCGGGTGGCACCGCGTTGGCGAGAATTGCCACCGATTCCTTGCCGTCGGTGACCCGGAAGCGCAGCGGCTCGCCGGGCTGGACGCGCTCCAACGAGCCAACCTCCACCTGTCCGCCCAGGCGCACCGTGGCGCCGACCGCCTTCTGGCGCGCGGCGAGCAACTCGCTCGGGCTCCAGGAGTAGACTAAATTGTCGCCGATCCCACTGAGGGCCATGATGGCGATGACGATTGCCGCCGCCGAGAGGGCGCCGATCAGTGCCGCGCGCCGTTTGCCGTGAGAAGTCATGACTGTTTCCTTTCCAGTCGCCGACGGCGTTGCCAGAGGCTCGCCGCGTAGATGATAAGTCCAACGGTGGTCACTGAATAAGCGGCGATGACCGAAGCCCAGCCGTCAACGATGACGCCATCAGGCATGCTGCACCTCCTCCACCGAGCGTCGCTCGGGCAATGTTGTTTCTTCGACCTGGCGCTGCGCCAGTTCCAGCCGCGCCCGGCGAACGATGAACCAGGTGGCCAGGAAGAGCATACCGAAAGCGTTGATGCGCAGCGGCAGCATCATCGCGGCATCGACCGTCTCGGGGGTCGATTGCACTTGATGGAGGCTACGCCACCAGCGAACGCAGAAATAGACCAACGGCACGTCGGCGTAGGCGACGATGATGGCCACGGCGCTCCAACTGGCCCGACGCTCGGCGGAATCGACACTGGCGCGCAGGGCCAGCACCCCGGCGAAGAGGATAAACATGACCAGCGAGGTGGTCAGTCGCACATCCCAGTCCCACCACACTCCCCAGGTGGCGCGAGCCCAGATCATGCCCTGCGAGAGCAGAAGGCCGGTGAGGACCACCCCGGTCTCGGTGGAACCGACCACCGCCGCGTCCCATTTGTGCTTGCCGCTCCACAGCGAGCCGATGGCGGCGACGAAGGCGACAGTGAGGCTGAGCATCGCGATCCAGGCGGTGGGGACGTGGACGTACATGATCCGCTGCACGTCTCCCATATGCCGTTCGGGCGGCGCCACCGCCAAGCCAATGTAGGTACCGACGGTTAGCAAGACCAGAGCGAGCAGCAGGACGGCGTGCTCCCATTGGAATTTTCCACGCATTATGATTCCTCCACGGCGTAGCCGAATAGCACGGTGCCCAAGGTTCCATGGACCACGGCAAAGATGAGCAGCAGAAGGTTCCACGAGCCGAGTTGCCCCATCGCGTCGCCGCTCAGCACCAGCGCCGTTGCCTTCACCGCGGCCAGCAGGACGGGTACCACCAGCGGAAAGAAGAGCAGGGGCAAAACGACATCCCGGCCGCGCAGATCGGAGGTCATCGCGGCGTAGAGGGTACCCGGCGCGGCGAGGCCGGCCGAGGCCAGAGCCCAGACCGCGAGCAGTTGCAAGAGGGGGTAGGACACCCCACTGGTGGCGGTGAGATCGACCGAGAAAAGAACGAGGGCAACCGGAATCAGCACCGGTGCTAGCAGCACCAGTTGGAAGAAGTTGGCGAAGGCTTTGGCGATAAAGATTGCCGATGGGGCGACCGGCACCAGCAACAGCCCAGTCAGGGCCCGGTGGTGGGTCTCCTTGCGGAAGCTCTCGGACAGACTCAGGGTTGAGCTGAGAAGCAAGGCGAGGACCAGAAAACCGGCGGTCGCCATCCGGCGCGCTCCGGCTTGCGGCGGCGCCACGAACGAAAACAAGACCAGGGTTACGGCGCCGAAGAGCGCCACCGAGCCGAGGCGCGAGAGGTTGCGCCATTCGAGCAGCAACTCCTTGGCGAGCATGGCGCGCAGGTTGTTCAGCCAACTCGGCCCTGAGATTGCCCCTGCCGGGGTGTCCGCGGGCGAGCGCGGGGGCGCCATCGTGGCGGCGACGGAGGGAAGCTCTCTGCTGGCTAGGCTCATCGTGGCTCCATCTTACGCTTTGCCAGGGCGCTGGCGGGGCCGCGCCAGATGATCTGACCCTGATCGAGCACCACCCCACGATCACACAGCCGCGCGCTGCGCTCGATCGAGTGCGAGGCGATGAGCAGCGTGCGGCCGGCGGCGCGCAACTCTCGGATCCACGACTCGACCATGAGGCGACCCGCCGAGTCGAGGGCGCTGAACGGTTCGTCGAGGAGGACTATTTGTGGCTCCTCGAGGCGTACTCTGAGGAGCGACAGCCGCTTGCGCATCCCTGCTGAAAAACCGGCGACCGCTCCCAGCGAGGGATCGGCAAGGTCCACCTCCTCGAGGAGCGCGGCCAGCTCGGCGTCGCTGCGCGGTCGCCCCACCAGGCCGGCCCACAGTTTGACCGTCTCCCGGGCGTTCAGACTGGCGTAGAGGTAGCTGTCGTGAGCCAGGAGGGAGAGCGATCGGCGCACCGTGCGGCGTTGTTCGTGGCTGGGGCGGCCCAAGACCTCAACGCTGCCGTGGGTGGGCTGGTAGAGGCCCGCGACAAGCTGCAGCAAGGTCGACTTTCCCGAACCATTGGAACCCGCGATCAACACGGCTTCGCCGCGCGCGACCTCCAGGTCGACATGAGCCAACGCCCAGCGCCGGCCAAACCGCCGGCCCAAGCCACGGCCTCGAATGGCCACTGCACTCGACTCCAATTTGGGTTCCATTTCTGCTTTCTGACGGGTTACCGATCCATCTCTCCGGCCACGGACAGTAAGTCTCGCGCAGCGAACGTTGGGTGACCGCGACGCGCTTGCCGTTGCCTTCTATCTGTACAAGGAGTCACCGAACGTTAACCTTCTTGGCTCTACACTCCATTTACGGAAGTCTGAGTGAAGAGCGCCACCCATCGGATTGTCCTGGTGTCTTGCTAGGTCGACCTGGTCTTCGTCATGATCGGCGGGGTACCGTCCTTCCCATTGCCGCGCAAGAGCGGGATCCACTTCGGGGACGATTTAGTCGTAAACACTAGCACCGTTGGGAGTACAGCACATAGCCTTGCCCCTTGACGGTGTGGATCAGGCGGCCTTCGGATTCGCCATCCACTTTCTTGCGCAGGCGGTAGACGAAGACGTTGACGATGTTGGTCATCGAGTCGAAGGAGGAGTCCCAAACGTGCTCGGTGATTTGCGCCCGGGTGACGGCGCGATCCTTGTTGGTCAACATGTACTCGAGCAAGGCGAATTCTTTGGGCGACAAGTCGATATCTCGCCCAGCGACCAGCACCCGGCGAGTCTCCCGGTGCATTTCCAGATCCCCCGCCGTTAGGCTCACCAGCTCAGAGGTCTCCCGGCGGCGCATCACGGCGCGAACTCTAGCCAGTAGCTCTTCGTATTCGAAGGGCTTGATCAAGTAGTCGTCGGCGCCGCGGTCGAGGCCAGCGACCCGTTCCTCGATCGAGGACTGGGCGGTAAGAATGAGCACCGGAACTTGGGCACCACTCTCACGCCACCCTTCCAGCAAGTCCATCCCTGTGGGAGGAGGAATGATCAGATCCAGGATGATCAGATCGTACTCGTTGACCGCCGCCAATTCGGAGGCCATGGCGCCGTTCAGAGCCGCATCTACCGCGTAGGACTCATCTTCCAACAGGTCTTTTAAAGACTCCGAGAGCCTTTCGTCGTCTTCGACCAAGAGGATTCTCAAGCTGCCAAGACCTCCTTCGTGTAGTGGGTTCCGTGGGGCCGAAGCCCCATCCTAGGATCAATTCCGCGCTCGGCGCAAGGACGAGGTTCACCACGGACTGCTAAGCACTACCCGGGCAGTTCGACGGAGAAGGTCGACCCTTGGCCAGGCTCGCTTTCGACCTTGACTTGGCCGCCGTGTAGTTCGACGAACTGTTTGACGATGAAGAGGCCGAGGCCGGTCGAGGGTGTCGCATGCTCGCGGCCCGATTCCAGCCGTTCGAAGCGCTCGAAGAGTCGGCCTCGTTGTTCGGCTGTCAGCCCCGGTCCCTGGTCTTGGACGGCCAGAGAGACGACGCACCCTGAGCCGTTTGCGCGGCTCTTCAAATGTACCTCGATGCGCCCGCCGCGCTGCGAGTAGCGCACCGCGTTGCTGAGCAAGTTGTCGGCGATGCGGGCTACTTTCTCGGCGTCGACGGTGGCCTCGACCTGCGTTTGGGGTAGGTGCATCTCAATGCGAAGACCGCGGTCGGTCGCCGCCTCTCGGTTGCGTTCGACGATGCTCTCGATCAGCTTCTTGAGGTCGGTCGGCTGGCGTTCCAGGCTGAGCTTGCCGCTTTCGATCGCGGTGGTGTCCAGCAGGTCACTGACAATGTTGAGCATCTGGCGTGCCGACCCCGAGATGCGCCGCGCCGCTTTGCTGGTACGGGTGGGGTCGAGCTGGGTGCCCGCGATGCGGCTGGCATCGCCGTGGATCACGGTCAACGGGTTTTTCAGATCGTGCGCGGCGATACCGAGAAACTCGGTCTTGAACCGGTTGAGGCGCACCAGCTCCACATTGGCGACTTCCAGTTGATCGCGTTGTTCCACGACTTCCGCGGTGCGCTCATCGACCAGGGCTTCCAAATGCTGGGTGCGCCGGATCAGGTGGCGCACGCGCAACGAATAGATTCCCCAGGCGAGGAGGGCCAGGGCGAGAGCCGAGCCGACCTGAAAGAGCGGCCGCTGCCACAGCCGCGGTGCGATGTGCAGAGTAAAGCTTGCCGGCTGCTCGTTCCAGACACCGTCTTCGTTGGCGGCAAGAACCTCGAAGCGATAGGAGCGACCGGTGGGCAGGTTGGTGTAGGTGGCTCGGCGTTCGCTACCGGCGTCGATCCACGCCGGATCGTCGCCTTCGAGGCGATAGCGGAAAGTTACCTTCTCAGGTTCGACGAAGCTCATCCCGGCGTAGCGGATGTCGAGACGGCCGGAACCGGCGGGTAGCTCCAGGGTGCCAGCGAAATCCAGTTCGTTGCCGTCCATGCGCACGCTCTCGATCACCACGCCGGGAGGGACCGGGTTCGAGGCCACCGCCTGGGGATCGACCACGACGACCCCGGCGATGGTGGGGAACCACAGGCGGCCGTCGCTGGCGGCGAAGCCGGCGGGTTGCAGGAAGCCGTTGCATTCGGCCGAGCGCATGCCGTCGCTCTTGCCGAAGACGGTCGAGGTCACACGCTGCGCCGAACCGTCGGCCACCGCTTTGAGTTCGGCGATCGAGACGCGGAAGATGCCGCGGTTGCAGCTCATCCACAGATTGCCGGAACGGTCGGGGAGAATGCGCAAGATGACGTCGTCGAAAAGGCCCTGCGGAGTCGAGAAGGTGAAGATCTCGCCATCGCGCACTAGATTGAGGCCGGCGCCGTAGGTGCCCAACCACAAGTCGCCGTCCTCGCCCTGGTGGATGGCGGAGACCGTGTTGCTCGACAGGCCGTCGGCGGTGGTGAAGGACTCGACCACCTCGCCGTCGCGCAGCACGGCCAGCCCATGGCCATCGGTGCCCACCAGCAACTCTCCCTGGGCGCCGTCGGCGAAGGCCCAGATACGAACGTCGGCGGGGAATTCGGGTGAGTCGGCCACGGGCTCGAAGCGCCCTTGGGTCCAGTGGAGGAGCCCTTGGCCGCGGGTGGCGACCCAGATGGTGTCATCGCTGGCCCGGTGCATCGAAAAGACGGTGTCGGAGCTCAGCCCTTGGTCCGCTCCCAAGTGCGATATGGCCCCGTGGTCCAAGATGTCGATGCCCGCCCCGCGCGCCCCGATCCATAGGCTGCCGTCGGCGCTCTCGAGCAGAGAACTCACCGAGTCGCTGCTCAAGCCGTCGCGCGTGGTGAGCGTCCGTGCCGCGCTGCCGTCCAGACGGCCCAGGCCGCCGTCGTCGGTTCCGACCCACACCGTCCCCGCCGAATCTTCGAGGACGGTCCACTTGATCGCTGCCCAAACCTTCGGGCTTGCCGAAGGTTCGAAACGCTCCGCCGCGCAGCTGGTCCAGGCCGCCGCCTTCCGTGCCCGCCCAGAGATTGCCTTCGCGGTCTTCGAACACCGCCATCACGTTGGGGCTGCTGAGCCCTTGTTCCGGCCCCATCCAATCCAGTTGGTTCTGGCGCAGGCGCAGCAGCCCCTGGCCGTAGCTACCCGCCCAGAGATTCCCGTCGCCGTCAAAGCGCAAGGGGTCTCGGGGATCGCCGTGGGCTCGCCCAGCGGCGCTTGGGGCCAGCGCAAGATGCCCGCCTGCCGGGTACCGATCCACAGGGTGCCGTTTTCGCCCATGGTCAAGCTCAGGACGCTTTCGTGGGCCAGTTTCGGGCCGCCGACGGCGGCGAAGCTCTCTCCGTTCCACCGGTAAAGCCCTTCGCTGTGAGTGCCGACCCACAGACCGCCGTCGGGCTCTTCGAGAAGGGTGAGAATGGTTGCGGCGGGCAGACCTCGCGCCGCGCCAAAGGGGTCGAATTTTCCCGCTCTCCAGCGCACCAGCCCGGCTCCGCGGGTACCGATCCATAAACTGCCATCGCTGCCGTGCGCCAGTGCTTGGATCGCCTGCACATCCGGCCACCCATCGCCTTGTACCGGCTCTAGGCGCGAAGATCGATAGGTCATCAGATCCCCACCGCGAGTTCCAATCCAAAGGTCACCGTCCTTGTCTTCGAGCAGTGCGCGGACGTCCTGGCTCTTGAGCCGGGGCGTATTCGAGCGATCGAAGAGGGCGAATTTGAGGCCATCGAAGCGCGCCAAGCCTCCCTGGGTCCCCAGCCAGAGGTAGCCGTCGGCGGTTTGAACGATGGCATTGACGGTGCTCTGTGGAAGCTCCTCTTGCCAGTTTGTGATCAGGTACTGGCTGGGTAGGACGGCTGGATCGAGTGCCGCCAGAGCGCCGATGTCACACCAAAGTAGGAGTAGCCAGAGGCTGGCGACCCAGCCGAATTGAGAGTTTCTGGAGGGGTCGGCTCGGCGGCGTTCATCTGTCGTTAATCGACGAAAAACTATCATTAGATCCGGCCTACACTAGGGTAGCGGGGAATCTGCATGCTAACACCGAGATCCATGGGCGATCTCCATCAGTTCCCTGTCGGGCTAGGGAGGCCGTGAGGGAGTCGAAATGCGCCAAGAAGCAGCAGCGTCACCGCGGCCTGAAATTCGGGATCGACAGCGGGATCGAAAGAACGAAACCTTCGCTCGCGCGGGAGGCGCCATTGGATTGGCGGTGGCCTTAATTGTGGTAGTGGCCAGTTTCTGGCCATCCTTCTCGGTGCGTGGCCAAACCATCGATAACACTGCCTGCAAAGCGCTCGTCTCTTCCAAGATCACCGAGCTGCAGCGCCGCACCTCACGGGCGGTGCGCCATCTGCGGGTGACGGCCGGCCACGAGCTTATCGTCCACTTGATCGCGATTCATAGTGACCGTAGCCCTCTCGAGGTGAAGTCGACCGGACAGCCGCTCCAAGTAGTGGCTCCGCAAGCGATGGTGGCTCGTTTCTTGACGACCAGCCTGGGCGATATCCGCGCGCGCGTGGCCTCTGGTGAGACGCTCGAACAGATCATGGTGAGCGCCGACGTGGACCTGCTGGAAGCGGTATTGCAGATGGATTTCTTGATCCGAGCGATGAACGTCAACGCATACACGGTGGCCCAGGGCGCTCCGGACACCGATGGTGACGGCATCTTGAACCTGATGGATGAGGATGCGGACGGTGACGGCATCCCGAACTGGATGGATTTGGATGTCGATGGCGACGGCAAGGAGAACGGCGTCGATCTAGATGTCGATGGCGATGGACTCGACAACATCTTCGACAACGATGTCGATGGCGATTTCTTGATCAACCTCGATGATTCCGACATTGACGGCGACTTGCTGAGCAACGAGGTCGACGACGACGCGGACGGAGACGGCATCGACGACGGTGGCGACGGCGACTTCAAGGGCATTCCGACCTGGGTCGATATTCGCCCGGCTCCCGGGGGCGGTCCTGCCCCGGGGCCTGGCCCAGGCGATGACGACGACGATGACGACGATGACGACGACGATGACGACGATGATGACGACGATGACGACGATGATGACGATGATGACGATGACGATGATGACGATGACGATGATGACGATGACGATGATGACGATGACGATGACGACGACGACGACGACGACGATGACGACGACGACGATGACGACGATGGCGGATCGTCGTAACCTTGGAGCTGGCCTCTCGGCCTAGCCTCCGGTTCTTAGTACCCTGGCCTCTCGGCGGGTAGAGCACAACGAGGGTGCTCTACTCTTCGTTGCTGAGGTCGGCGTAGTGGGCGAAGCTCGGCAGTTTAGCCTCCGGGGGTGGCGCGGATGGGGTAGGATGGCCCGGCCCAAAAGCGACGAGCGCGGGGGAGAACCTCCTGCCGCATGGACGAATGCAGCGCTAGAACGAAGGCGGCGATGCCAGTGTCTCTTCCCGAACGTGCCTCAGCCAACACTCAGGACATAGGTGCAGCCGGCGGTGGCTCCATGGGATCGGGAGAACCTGGCCTTGGCACCCTATTTGACGACGAGGCGCGGGCGGTGAGCGTCGTTCAGCTGGTTCGTTTCCTACGCCGCCAAGCGCTACTGATCCTCGCCACCTCCTTGATTGGGGCCTTGGTCATTGCGGCCATCGTCTTGTTCCTAGTGCCAGACCGCTACGAGGCCTCGACGACCTTGGTGGTGGTGCCGCTCACTTTCAAGTCGGCCCTCATGCCGTCCATCTTGCCGGTACAGGGGTATCAACGGCTGTTGGAGTCCGACGGGATCATCGGCGAAACAACGCAGCGCTTGATCGCCGATGGGGCGATTGCCCCAGGACGCAGACTTCGCATCGGCCGCGACCTGACCAGTCGTATCTTCGTTTCGCGACGGGCGGAGGAACGGACCTTGGCACCGATCATCGAAGCGGTCGCTTTCGCCTCCTCGGCCGAGCAGGCGGCGGCAATCGCCAACGGTTGGGCGGCGGTCTTTCTCGAGAGTGCGAAGAGGCTATCCAAAAGCAGTTTGTCGCCGACGCTAGCGCTGATCGAAAGCGAGTTTAAGCGCGAACGAACCAATCTGGAATCCCTCGAGCAGCAGCGCGCCGAGGTGGCCAATAAGTACTCGGAGCGCCTCGACCTCTTGGCCCAGAGCTGGGATCGCAAGCGGGTCGGGGCCGAGAAAGCGACCGAGGACAAGCTGACGCAATACCACAAGGAGACCCGCCTGGCCATGGAGCAGGTGGTGCAAGAGGTGGCCAGCGGTGAGCCCTCGGTGGCCGAATCGGTTCTAGCCCCGGATACCCCGTTGGGCCATCGGCTGGCGCAGCTGGTGGTGCTGCGTACGCAGCTAGCGCAAACGCCGCGCTTCCATGTCTTGGAAACGGCGATCAACGAGGACACCTTGTGGCAGGCGTTCGCTCTGCATCAGGCCCAGAAACTCGACCTCCAGTCGGCCCTCGGTCGTACCCTGCTGAGCCAGGAAGTCAACGTGGTCCACGACGAGTTGACCCTCAGGCTGTCCCAGCTCGAAACCGATTTGGAAGAGATCTCGCCGGCCGAACGACAGTGGGTCCGGCGGGCGAGCGCCGGGTTGGAGGACTTGCAGCGCGCCCGTGCCGCCGAGTTGGCCAAACTTCTCTCCGATCGGGCTCTGGTCGCCTCGGATCTCAAGCGTCAGGGTGCTCGCGAGATCGCCGTGCTGCGGCGCGAGCAGGCGAATGCGCTGGGCCGGCTGGAACGCGACGTTCGTCACAAGCAGGTGCTCTTCGACAAGTTGGCCTCGAACTTCAACGAAGTGATCCTCGCGCGCGCCGAGCAAGGGGGACAGGACATCCTCCGCGCAGCTTCCGCCGTGGCTCCCGGCAAACCTCAGAAACAACTGCTCGTGAAGCTCCTGGTGGGCGCCTTCCTCGGTGGCCTTCTGGGCCTCTTCCTGGGAGTGGTGCGGGAGATTGGCGGTTCATGATCGGACTCCCGGCCACCGTTGGTTGTGATCCGTCCGCGCTCGATCTCGGAAGTTCGTGCTGATCCCAGGATCGAAGAGCCCGCGGCACCTCCTCGGCAGCCTCCTCAACGAGGATACTCAAGAGTTGCTGCACAAGGGCGGCGTGGCCCTGGGCCTCAAGCTCGTGGGCGCGGCCTCTGGCTTTGCCTTCACCCTGATCTTGGCGCACCGACTCGGGGCCGGAGGCGCCGGCCTCTACTATCTGGCTCTGAGTGTGGTCAGCTTCGCGGCGATCTTGAGCCGCCTCGGCCTCGACAACGCTCTGCTGCGCTTGGCCGCGGCGCATGCGGCCGAACATCGGTGGGGACAACTGCGCGCGGTGGCGCGCTCCGGCATCCTGCTGGCTGGCCTCACCGGCCTTGCCTTGACGCTGTTGACCCTAGCTCTGGCTCCGCTCTTGGCCCAAGGGTTGTTCTCGAAGCCGGAGCTCGAAGTACCGCTGCGCTGGATGGCGCTGGCCATCCTGCCGCTCTCCATCTCTTTTCTCTACGCGGAACTGCTCAAAGGGCTGCGACGGATTTTCGCGGCAACGGTCGTCCAGGCGGTTGTGCTGCCGGTGGGCAGTCTGCTGGCGGTGGCCTTGCTGGCGCGCCGCTGGGGGGTGATTGGAGCCGCCTGGTCCTACTTGATCGGCGCCGCGGCCGCCGCGGTTGTTGGCTTCTACGGGTGGCGCGCGGCCACTCCCATGCTGCGCGGAGTGGTCGGCGGCTTCGCGGCTCGCCAGCTTCTCACCGCCTCGTTACCGCTGCTCGTGATCGCCTTGGTCCAAGTGGCGATGCAGGTGACCACCACCTTGGTCCTGGGAGTATGGGGCAGCAGCGCCGATGTCGGAGTCTTCGGAGTGGCTAGCCGCACCGCTCAACTGACCAGCCTTTTCTTGGTGGCGATCAACAGCATCGCCGCTCCCAAACTCGCGGTGCAATTCAGCCGCGACGATCGCCCGGCGCTTCGGCGCACCGCGCGCGGCGCCGCCCTGTTGGCGACTTTGGCGGCCAGTCCGCTTCTCGCCTTCTTCCTCTTTGCCCCGGGGGTCACCCTGCGCCTCTTCGGCGCTGAATTCGTTGGCGCCCAGAAGGCGTTGATACTCTTGACCCTCGGCCAGCTGGTCAACGTGTGCACCGGATCGGTTGGCACTTTGTTGATGATGTCGGGGCACGAGAAGGCGCTCATGCGACGAGTAATGGTGGCCAGCCTGGTGCAATTGGGTGCGAGTCTCTGGCTGGTGCCGCGCTGGGGAGTTGTCGGCGCCGCGGCGGCGAGCGCGGGCGGCCTGGTGATCCTCAACCTTTCGGCGGTGCAGGCGGTTAAGAGCCACCTTGGGATCTCCTTGCTACCCTCCTTTGCTCTTCGCCGCGGGGAATCCTGACCCATGGGCGTGGTCTCAGGATTCTTACTTCTAGTGCTGGTAGCTGGCGTGGTCACCTTGCGGACCGGAGATTTGTTCAACCCGGTCAACGTGACCAGTGTGGGGTTCTTCTTCAACCTTCAGCTGGCCCGCCTCAAGCTCTCGCCGTTGCAGCCCGAAAGCTGGGCGCCGGAAACGGAGCTGGTCTTGCTCCAAGCTTGGCTCCTCTGGCTGGTCTTACCGGCGGCGCTCCTGGTGCTCTTCCCCGGCCGGCCGGCGGGGCGAGTCGCCCGAAGTCTGGCCGAGTTGCCGCCGCTCCACGGCAAGCTCATCGGGCGTCTGTTGGCGGTCGGGGTGGCCGTTGTCTACCTGGCCGAGAGTCGGTGGCTTTCGGGCTCGTGGTTGCCGCTGATCGAGCCGATGGTGGATGTCCACACGCAGTACACCAGTGGCATCGGCATCATCACGACATCTCTGGGCGTACCGACCTGCCTGCTGCTCTTGGTCTATTTCATGAAGGATCGGCGGCCGCTGGATCTGGCTCTGATGGCGCTGGTTCTTGTCCTGCCGATCACTCGGCTAGCCCGCTTGGACGTCGTCCTGGCGGCGGCGAGCGTGACCGTCCTGTACTACTACCTCGATGGGGCGCGTTCACGGCGCTTTATTTTGGTGGTTGCCCTCGTTCTTGCCACCCTCGTTCCAGCCCTGATGATGGTTTCCCACTACCGTAGCTCGCAGGGGAACCTCTATGAGGTGGACTCCGCCGCCGAGATCGGTCTCACTGCCGAGCGACCGGCGGCCAGAGCGGCGGCTCATTACTATCGATACTTGGCCTTGAGCTTCGACAGTTTCGACGGCTTGGTGAGAAACAACCGAGCGCGGCCACGGTACACCCACGGCCTGTTCACCCTGCGCCCGCTCACCCTCGGAGTCCTTAGACTGCATAACCTTTACGAGGGCTACCCAAAATCGGGCTATCTCGCCGAGCGCGCAAGACCCGCTCTCGAAGCCAAGGTGATCGCCACCGGGCTGAGCTACTTCTATCTGGACTTCGGCCACCGGTTGATCGCGATTCCTCTCGCCCTCTTCATGGCCATCCTTCTGGCCCTCTATTTCGCCAAGGGTAGGAGCCTCCTGCTCACCTCCCTCTACGCGCTGCTGGTCGGCGGTTTCTTGCTCACCAGCTTCACCGACTTCTTGTCCAACGTCCGCATGGCGTACGGCGTAATCGCCATCGTCGCGGTCTTGGCCATCAACTTGCGAATGCTGTGGTGGTCGCCCCGCCGTGGACTTCTCTTCTTGGTGCGCTAGTGAGAGCCCCGGTGATCCTGGTCGGCATGCACAGGTCGGGCACCTCGATGGTGACCCGTCTGCTGGCCCGCCTCGGTCTGTTCACCGGCTGGGAACTCGATGGCAACGGCGAAGCGGTCTTCTTCGTGCTGCGCAACGAGGCGATCTTGCAGGCCCAGGGCGGGCGCTGGGACGACCCTTCGCCCGTCGACCGGCTTCTCTCGCGGGAGGATTTGTGCCAGAGGCTAGGACGAGCCCTGCGCGGCGAGCTCGACTCTCCGGCGGTCCTCTCTTACCTGGGGCCGCTGCGCTATCTGCGCTACCGATCGCCCCTTCGGCTGCCCTCTCCCTGGGGTTGGAAGGATCCGCGCAACAGCTTGCTGCTGCCGCTGTGGCTCGATCTCTTTCCCGATGCCAGGGTGGTGCATGTGGTGCGCAACGGGGTTGACGTGGCCCTGAGCCTCGCTCGCCGCGAGCAGCAGCGCCTGGACCATGTGCTGGCGGACTCGGGCCGCTTGGGGGAGGTTCTCGGGGTATCCGGCCGGCCCGAAGGGACGGGAGCGCTGGCCTGGGCCTGGTCGCAGATTCACCTGCGGCTTCACCGCGGCGGACCCTGGCGACGGCTGGGCAGGTGGCGGCTCCACCCTTCGATCGAGGTCGAGAACGGCTTCGCGTTGTGGAACCAGTACTTGGAGAGGGTCGCGGCGGCGAAACCACGAGTTGCCCAAGGGATGTTCGAGGTGCGCTACGAAGACATCCTGGCGCAGCCGGAGAGACAGATCACACGCTTGGCCGAGTACTGCCAGTTGCCAGCGCGGCCGGAACAGATCGCGGCGGTGGCGGCATCGGTGCGTCCCGAAGCCGGCAACCGGTTTCTCAAGGATCCGGTCGGCGCGCAACTCTATGAGACCGTGCGGGCTAGCCAGTGGATGCGTCACTGGGAGTACGACCGTTGCTGAAACTCGAGGTTCCGGGCGTCGACGAGAGGCGCGAGTCCATCGCGGGGATGGTCTCGATCGTCGTCACCTGTTTCAACGGTGAGCGCTGGATCCGCCGAGCCGTCGACAGTGCGCTGGCACAGTCCTATCTCCACCGCGAGATTCTTATCGTCGACGACGCTTCGACCGATAGCTCGGTCCAGTGCCTGGAGTCCTACCGTGCCCTGGCCGACCTCAAACTGGTCGTCCACCGCCACAATCGCGGCATCCCGGCCACCAAAAACGACGGCGTTCGCCACGCCCGTGGGGAGTACGTGGCCTTTCTTGAGCAGGATGACGAGTGGTTGCCGGACAAGCTGTCGCGGCAGGTCGAAGTGTTTGCCGCGGACGCGCGGGTGGGGTTGGTCTACACCGATGCCGTCTATGTCGAGGCCGACGGTCGCGAGTTGCTCCTGCGAGGGACCGCCTCGGTGCCCCTCTCCTCGCCCGAGGCGGCGGTCAAAGCGGTCTTTCTGAACAACCCGGTGACCTCGATGAGCAGCGTCGCGATGCGGCGAGGGTGCCTCGAAGAGTTGGGGGGGTTCGACGAGAGTTTTCATGGCGCCGACGACTACGATCTGTGGTTACGGGTGGCCGGTCACTCCAGGATGGTGCACATCGAAGAGCCGCTGGTGCGGTACCAGTGCCACCCTGGCAGCTTTTCCTCGGCCAACACCGACCGCATGCTCGAAGATCGGCTGCGCATCGTTCGCCAGGCGGCGGCGAGC
>QIHU01000722.1 GCA_003231035.1 Acidobacteriota bacterium | reverse complement strand
CCGAGACCAGATCGTCCCGCCACACCTCCCGCAGATCGGTGGCCTCGGTCACTTCACCGTCTCTAAAGATGCGGTAGCGCGGCAGATCGGTACGCAAATCGGCCCCCGGAGCCGTCCGGCGCGGCTCGTTCTCCCCAGGCTCCATCCTCTCCAAGAGCGGGCACGGCCGTGGATTGAGGCGGCAGAACTCGACCAGTTCGTCACCCCAGGAGCGCGGCAAGATGACCAAGTTCGCCTGCTCAAAACCAGGCGCCAAGCCACTGGTCGGCTCCGTCCACTCGCCGCGCCGACAGGCGGCGAGAGCTGAAGATCTGCTCGCAAGGAGTCCATGGCGAAATCCTATCCCGCTGGGCCGGCGTGACCGACCACCTACTTCGGTCGACCCCAGAGCTCGGCTTCGTCCTTGGGCTCGGCCGGCTTGCGATTGCCGCGACTCAAGACCGCTTTCACCTCGGCCATGGTCGGTTCTAGAACCTGGCGTTGCAACACCGCCAACTGGTCGATCCCGGCGAGCGCCAAATCGACCAGCCGGTCGAGTTCCGACCGGCTGAAGGTCGCCCCTTCGGCCGTACCTTGGATCTCGATCAACTGCTGGGAGGCGGTCGCCACCACGTTCATATCGACCTCGGCCCCTTGGTCCTCGACATACTCGAGGTCGAGCACCGGCTGTCCGTCGACGATACCCACCGAGACCGCCGCCACCTGTTCGGTGAGCGGCCAAGACTTGATGTCACCGCGCAGCAGCAGCCGAGCCAAGGCTAGCGCCGTGGCCACATAGGCACCGGTGATCGAGGCGGTGCGGGTACCGCCGTCCGCCTGGATGACGTCGCAATCGATCATCAGGGTGCGATCCGGCATTAATTTCAAATCGACCGCCGCGCGCATGCTGCGCCCGATCAGCCGCTGAATCTCCGCCGTGCGACCCGAGACCTTGCCCCGGCTGACCTCGCGCTGATTGCGCGTCGAGGTCGACCTCGGCAACATCGAGTACTCGGCCGTCATCCAGCCGGCACCGCTATCGCGACGCCAGGGCGGGACCCGAGCTTCGACGCTCGCCGCCACCAAAACCCGCGTGTCTCCAAACTCGATCATCACCGAACCCTCGGCCCACTTCAGGGGGTTGAGTTCGATCGCTACCGGCCGCAAAGCATCCATCGCCCGATTGCCGGGGCGGTTCGGCTGTTGAGTCTGCACCATGGCGCGGATTGTAGCTCGTTTAGCTCGCCGCTAGCGGCGATTCGAACTCAGTCGGCGAGAGCAGGCGCCGGGCGCGGCGTCCGTTTGGGGCGGAAGATCCGCCGCACTCCTTCCACCGCTTGTACCAGGGTGAAGAGGACGATCTGTTTGTTGAGGTGGTGATGGTAGGACATGATCGCCGGGGTCGGGCACTTCTCGCAGATCAGGCCGGTTTCTTCCTTCCGGCGACCGGCGAAGCGATCGCGCACGGCGCGGAACTTGTCATTGTTGACCACCTCCATGTAGGAGGCGCCGCCGCCGGCTGAGCTCATGTTGCCAAAATCATGCTGCTTCTCGTGCAGGGTGCAACAGGGCGCCACCGAACCGTCCCAGTTGATCGCCGTCGACATGTAGTGCCAACCGCAACGCGGTCTCTTGCCAACGGAAACCTCCTCCGTGTAGTGGTCGCTAGTGGGGTCGTAGCGATTGAACTCGGGGGCCTTCGGTGCCCAGTTTTCGACCGCGGCGCGGTCCTCGTCGGAAAGGGGAAACTGGTCGGCCTCCAAGTAGGGCGGGCGGCAGGTCAGGGCATCGACCCCGATCTCGGCCGCCATCTCGTGGGCCCGCTCCACTTGGTGCTCGTTGAACCGAAAGACCAAGAACTGCCAGTTCACCAGCGGCCGCGAAAGGCCCAGCTTCCGTTTGGCTTCGACGATCCGGCGCATGTTGTTGAAGGCCAGCTCGAAGTCGCCTTCGCGGCGATAGATCTCGTAGGTCTCTTGGTCGGTGCCGTCGAGCGAGACGATGAGCTGCCCTAGGCCGCTGGTCACCAACTTGTGGATGCGCTCGTCGCTCAACTCCAAACTCAGGTTGGAGCTGATGCTGGTGGCGATCTTCTTGTCGCTGGCGATGCGGATCAGCTCTTCGAGGTTGGGGTTGAGTAGCGGCTCACCCCAGTTGAAGAGGTCGAGGAAGAAAACGTAGTCGCCGATCGAATCCATCAACTCTTGAAACTGCTGGACCGGCGCCCGCCCGAGGGTGCGATCGTGGATCCGCAGCCCGGTCGGACAGAGGGGGCATTTCAGTTGGCAGGCATTGGTCGGATCGAAGGTCAGCTTCAGTGGCCGGGCGCGAACCTGGCTGGCGCGACGGGCCAACTCATAGTTGGCACGGCCCCAATTGAGGTACGCCCGCGGCCCCTTGAACGAGGGAGCCATAACGGCAATTTCTCGATACCGACGACGAAATCGATCAACCCATGAGTCGACAGCCATCTCACCCTACCTTTCCTTCCATGGGTGTCAAAAATGTGCGAAGTGTTACACCCGCAGGGTCGGCGAGACTCCCTCTCTCGCCGCTTCGCTAGCCTTTTCTGACCCCATACGAAAGACAGCATAGCCGGCTACCCAGAAGATGGGAAGCCGGCCGGCTTCAATTCGCTTCGGCAATCAGCGCGCGGTTCGCCGCCAGCGGACGATCTGTATCCACGTGGCCAGCGAAGGTCGCCGACTGGCTACCATTCCACAGAATCGCCACCCGCTTCACCGAGGGTGCATTGAGCACCACGGTATCGACCAGCGAGTAGACGATCTGTAACTCCGCGGTGGAGCCGACGGCCGGCGGCGGTGCGTTGTCCGCCGCTTCGAAGCTGAGATAGGCGGCTCCTCGTGGATCGCGGTAGACCGTGGCCAGGGTCACCCCGGAAGGCAACGGCGCGACCAAACCCTCGCTTCGCGGACCTTCGAGCAAAGCCTCGACCAGCGCCACGATCCTCTCCTCGGCGGTCTCCGTCGCCGGCAAATCTCGGGATTCGGCGTAGAGTTTTCCCTGTGAACCGGGAAAGTAGAGGGTCGCCGCCCGCGTCGTGCTGGTTGGTGCGGGGCTCGAAGTCGGTCCTTCCGACTCGGGTTCACCGCCACAGCCGCCTGCGGCGAGAACTACCAGGCAAAGAGCCGCGATCCAACTTGCCGACCACTCTTTGCGAGGTATCGAGGCCCAGAAACCTGGCTCCGATCCACCCCTCACTGGCCAGCCTCATCGTCGGTCGGCTCCGCCGTCTCCCGGGGTTGGAGCCGCGCCCGATAGCGGCCGATCGCCCGTACCATCGCCGCCACCAGCTCCGCGCGGTGGGCGGCGTCGTTCAGCTTCTCTTCCTCGTCGGGGTTGCTCAAGAAGCCGAACTCGACCAACACCGCCGGCATCGCCGCGCCGTTGAGCACCTTGAACGGCGCCTGCTTGACCCCACGGTCGCGCAGCCCGAGTGCCGTGTTGAGTTCCTCTTGCACCAACTTGGCGAAATCCTGGCTCTGGGCCAAGTAGTTGCTTTGCGCCAAGTCCCAGAGCATCAACTGCAAGTCGTAGAGAGGATCCCCATCGGGGCTGGCCACGGTCCCAACTCCCGAGAAACCATTCTCGGCCTCGGCCGCCGCCGCCGCCGCCTCATCGCTCGCCTCCACGCTGAGGAAATAGGTCTCGGCCCCGTAGGCCGAGTTCCCCATCGACGAGTTGAGGTGCAACGAGATGAAGAGGTCGGCCTTGTTCTGGTTGGCAATCGCCGTGCGTTCTTCCAAGGAGAGTTCGCTGTCGCTTCTCCGAGTGAGAATGACCCGCACCGGTAGGCGGCTCTCCAAGCGGCTCTTCAGCGACCGGGCCAGGGCCAACGTCAGGTTTTTCTCTTGCGTACCCCGAGGGCTGACCGCACCGCTCTCCGAGCCCCCATGGCCAGGGTCGATGACGATCGTGTGTACTCCGGGGCGATCGCTGGGCAGCGCCAGCTGGGGGGTGTCGTCTTGCGGCGCTCCGCGGTGAATGTCGAAAACCAGTCGATACGGACGTTTCAAGACGTAGTGGGACACTTGCGCTTGCGGATCGAGCTCCAACCGGATGCGCTCCGGCGAGATGCGCACCGCCCGCACCAACGGGTCGCGAATCGGCGACGGCTGGACACGGGTATCGATCCGATCTCCCAACATGTGCACTTCGACTCCGGCGAAATCCTCGACCACCCGGTAGCGCGGCCGAGCCGGGAACTCGAGAACCAAGGTGGTGGTACCGCGCACATGGACGGTGTCGACGATCACCGGCAGCTGCTGGGCGCCGCGCCGATCGACGGCGAGCAGACGCCCTTCGCTGTCCCAGACAAAACCGTTGCCCATCTGCTCGCCATAGGTGCGTTGCAACAGGTCGAGCGGCACTTGCAGGCCGCCATCGCCCATCCACGGACGCTGCGACAGAGTGATAATCTCCTGCTCGCTGATCATCGACCGACTACCCGGCCCGATGAGGAACTCCTTGTCCGCCACCGCCAGCACGTACCCTTCGCCGCCCGGGCCCATACGCAAACTACCGCCGAGCTGCTCGACCAACGGCGCTAAGGCGAACAACGGTCCGGCCGGTGTCACCGAGAGCGGTACCTCGATCGCTGCCGCGCCGGTGACGCCTTCGCCGAGGGCAGCCCGCGCCGTTCCAACATAGGAGAACAGCGGAGGCTCAACTTTGGCCCTCGCCGCGCACAGCGCGATGGGCCACAAGAGCGCTCCAAGAAGGAGGATGGCGAAAACGGGGCGCGGTTTCACGTCGAGTGAGGATACCATTCGCACGCCTTGGACGTGTAGTTGCCCCTCGCCAAAATGGTATTCTCCGCGACGCGGACCCGCTCCTCTCGCTGCTGAGCCTACGGTCCGACTGAGCATTTTCCCAGGAGACTAACGAATGGACATCCGCCAGGCTCGCGTGGTCTTGCGCGCCAGGAATTTTGAGCGCACTTGCCGTTTCTATGGCGAAACCCTGGCCCTGCCCCGACTGTCGAGCTGGAGCCGACAAGATGGCCGCGGCGCCAGCTTCCAAGCGGGGCCGGCGGTGATCGAGGTTCGCGGCCGAGATCGAGATCTCGGCGACCTGCGCGACGAGGTCTACGACTACCAAGGACCGAAGCACAAGCTTACCCTCAGCTTGGTCGTGCCTTCGGCCCAGGAGGCCTACGAGACGCTCCTTTTCAGGGACAAGAACATTCCCGGCGGTCTGCGCCAGGAGGTCGACGGAACTCTGCTCTTTGAGACCCACGATCCCGACGGCGTCAAGATCTCCTTTCAGCAAGCCAGCTTGGAAAACACCGCCTAGAGAACACCGCATGGAAGCGGCGACGACCTCGGTGCGCCGCAACCCGATCCTTCCCGAACTCTTCCCTCGTTGTGATGCCACCCTCCCCTCTTCCCGATCCCAGCAACCTGCGCCTCGCCATTCTCGGTCTCGGCTACGTCGGCCTGCCTCTCGCCGTGGAACTCAGTCAGCGGGTACGGGTGGTGGGCTTCGATATCGACCCCACCCGGATCGATCAGCTCTCGCGGGGCGACGATCGAACGCTGGAAGTGTCCGCCGAGCAGCTGGCCGGTGCTACACAGCTGGAGCTGACCAACGACCCTGCCGACCTGGCTGGCTGCGAGGCCTTCGTGGTCACCGTACCGACGCCGATCGACAGCCACAAACGACCCGACCTTGGCCCCTTGCGGCAGGCTTCCGAGACCATCGGCGCCGTGCTCGTCCCGGGAGGGGTAGTGATCTATGAATCGACCGTCTACCCCGGAACCACCGAGGAGATCTGCGCGCCGATTCTCGAACGAGTCTCGGGGCTGGTGTTCAATCAAGATTTCTTCTGCGGCTACAGCCCCGAGCGCATCAATCCCGGCGACCCGCACCACCGGCTGGCCGACATTCCCAAAGTCACCGCCGGCTCCACCCCCGAGGCCGCCGAGTTCGTCGATGCCCTGTACCGGCAGATCATCCGCGCCGGCACCCACCGCGCCAGTAGCATTCGAGTCGCCGAAGCGGCAAAGGTGATCGAGAACACGCAGCGCGACGTCAATATCGCCCTGGTCAACGAACTCGCGCTGCTGTTTCACCGTTTGGATATCGACACCCAAGAGGTCTTGGAAGCGGCAGCCACCAAATGGAACTTCCTCCCGTTCCAGCCCGGGCTGGTCGGTGGTCATTGCATCGGAGTCGATCCGTACTACCTAACCTACAAGGCGCAAGAGGTCGGCTACCATCCCGAGATCATCCTCGCCGGTCGCAGAATCAACGACAACATGGGCCGTTACGTCAGTGGGCGGGTGGTTCGCCTGATGGAGGAGAAGGCCATCGCCACCGCCGGTGCACGCGTGCTGGTGATGGGGCTGACCTTCAAAGAGAATTGTCCCGACTTGCGCAACTCACAGGTGGTCGACCTGGTGAACGCGCTGCGGGAACACCGGATTGAGGTCGACACCATGGACCCCTGGGTCGACCCGCGCGCGGCGGCCGCGCACTATGGCGCCGCCCCGGTGACCCGTCCCGCCGAGGGCAGCTACGACGCGATCGTCATCGCCGTGGCCCATCGACAGTTCCGCGAACTCGGAGCCACCGCGATTCGCGCCTTCGGTAAACCGACCTCCGTGCTCTACGATGTCAAAAGCCTTTTGCCCAAAGGGGCCGCTGACGGTAGGCTTTGACTGTGTCGAAACCACAGCAGAGTCCGAACCTAGGTTGACCCACGTAGCTACCGACAAAGGAAGAAGTTCATGAAGGTCCTCGTCACCGGTGCGGCTGGATTCATCGGCTACCACCTCGCCGAACGGTTGCTCGACCGCGGCGACACGGTGGTCGGTCTCGACAATCTCAACGACTACTACGACCCGTCGCTCAAGGAAGATCGACTGGCCCGTATCGAGGGCCACGAAGGCTTTACCTTCGCCAAGATCGATCTGGTCGACCGGCCCGCCATGACTGCGCTGTTCGAGCGCGGGCGCTTCGACCGGGTGGTCAATCTCGCCGCCCAAGCAGGGGTGCGCTACTCCTTCGAGAACCCGCACGCCTACGTCGACTCGAACCTGACCGGCTTCATGAACATCCTCGAAGGGTGTCGCCACACGGAGGTGGCGCACCTGGTCTACGCCTCGTCGAGTTCGGTCTACGGCGCCAACACCACAATGCCCTTCTCGATCCACGACAATGTCGACCACCCCCTGTCGCTCTACGCCGCGTCGAAGAAGGCCAACGAGCTGATGGCCCACACCTACTCGCACGTCTACCGCCTGCCGACCACGGGGCTGCGTTTCTTCACCGTCTACGGCCCCTGGGGCCGGCCGGACATGGCGCTATTCAAGTTCACCGAGAAGATCCTCGCCGACGAGCCGATCGACGTCTACAACTACGGCAACCATCGCCGAGACTTCACCTACGTGGACGATATCGTCGAAGGGGTCATCCGAGTGCTCGACGGGAATCCGGCTCCCAACCCGGACTGGAACGGGGATCAACCCGATCCCGGAACCAGCACGGCGCCCTACCGGATCTACAACATCGGAGGCAATCGACCCACCGAGCTACTGCGCTATATCGAGGTGCTGGAAGAGTGCCTGGGCAAGAAGGCCCAGAAGAACCTCTTACCCCTGCAACCGGGCGACGTGGTGGCCACCCACGCCGATGTTCAGGATCTGATCCAGGACTTCGACTACCAGCCTTCGACCACGGTGGAGGAGGGGGTTCAGAAGTTCGTCGAGTGGTATCTCAGCTACTATCCGCGCGATTGAGCCAGCCAGCTAGAGAATTTCACCGACTCTCGAACTTGGGTCTTGAACCTCCCGCCCAGTTCTGCTAAATTTTCCCGCTGTGGCGCGTTCGTCTAGGGGTCTAGGACGCTGGCCTCTCACGCCGGTAACACGGGTTCGAATCCCGTACGCGCTACCACCCCCAGCCCCCCACCCGTTGTTTTTTGGGGGCTGTCGCGCAGCCCCCGCCTCCGCAAGAAACGTCGTTCTTGCGAAGGCTCCCCGACGAGGCGTCGCTGGCGCTCCGCGGGCTCTGCCCCCACCCGTTGTTTCTTGGGGGCTGTCGCGCAGCCCCCGCCTCCGCAAGAAACGTCGTTCTTGCGAAGGCTCCCCGACGAGGCGTCGCTAGCGCTCCGCGAGCTCCGCACCCACCCGTTGTTTTTTGGGGGCTGTCGCGCAGCCCCCGCCTCCACAAGAAACGTCGTTCTTGCGAAGGCTCCCCAACGAGGCGTCGCTGGCGCTCCGCGGTCAGCCACTGGACGATGATCGCTCCACAAGCGTTCAGTGTTAGTGGTAGTTGCAGGCTCAGGGTCGCTTCAGCGGGAACTCGACGCTGAACGATTTTTGACGCCTCGGAAATTGAGACCTCGCCGCTTGACGGCTTGTGCCGAGCACGAGGTGGCGGGCATTTGGTTCGCAGGCCCCATCCCCGTAGGGGCGTAATTCATAGCGCCTGCCTCGATCAACGTCAAACTCCACCGCGAGGTAACGGGCACTTATTTGGCTGCAACTCAAGCCTCCAGAAGCAAGTTTCGGTACAATCGCTGCATGAACGCGCTGAAACAGACAGCCCATGAGATCGTTGACCGCCTCCCGGATCAGGCGACGTGGAGCGATCTGGCTTACGAAATCCAGGTGCGGCAGAGGATCGAAGAAGGGCTCAAGGACCTTGACGAAGGGCGCAGTGCGCCGCACGAAGAGGTCCGCAAGCGTTTCCTCGGTCGATGAGGGTCCGTTGGTCTGACCGAGCAGTCGCCGACCTTAGCGAAATTCGCGACCACATCGGCGAAGACTCTGAGACTAACGCAATCGCTCTTCTAGAAAGGCTCTTCGTCGCCGTCGAGAACCTTGAGCGTTTCCCCAACATAGGTCGCCAGGTACCCGAGGCCGCGCGGCTTCAAAACGTGCGCGAATTGATTGTGAATCGTTACCGGGTGATCTACCGCCACCAGTCAGACAAGGTCGAGATCGTGATGGTGATCCACGGACGCCGGAACTTGGTTGGGCTTTCTCCCAAATCTTGGAAGTAGCCTACCTACCCGAGCACGAGGTGGCGGTCATCTCGACGGAGACTAGAACTCCTCCGGCCACTTGCGGGCGGCGTGGAAAACGGCCAAGATCTGTAGGCTTCCTTCGCGGACTCGGTAGGGCACGATGAATGGTGTTCCCGTGACGATCAGCTCGCGGGTACCCAGTACGCGACCGGCTCGGCCCAAGTTTGGGTGGTCCCCGAGTTGGGTCACGGCCTGTTCGACTCTACCAACCATACGCCGCGCCGCGAGTGGACTATCTTTAGCGATGTACTCCGCGATGCCGTCCAGGGATCGAAGCGCTTTGCGGGTCCATCTAAGGTGCATCCGACCACTTGGCGAAGACCGCGGCAACTTCATCGCTGGTGGCGAACTCACCCCGGTCCGCTTCGCGAATGCCCTGTTGGATCTCCGTGATCTGCCACTCTTGTGCCTTGACGAACTCGGCAATGGCACTCGCCGCGAGCCAGGAGCGGGAGCGCTCCGTGGTCTCGGCCAGTCGGTCGAGGCCCTCTTTGACCTCGGACGGTAGCCTTACTGTCATCGTTGTGCTCCTTGTCGCCATCACAGCCTCCTCGGTTGTACACATTCTAGCACTTTGCGCGTTGGCGGTCATTGGGCTGGCTGCACGAGGCAGCAGTCACCTCGTTGGCGCAAATGCGCCCTTTTCCTACGCATCTGTCGGACCTTGTCCGATACCGCCCCCTCCTTCACCCTCGCTAGCGTCTCGCTGAGGTAGCTGCTTCGCTTTGATTGAGCCATTGACAGCAGCCCGAATCACCAACCCACAGATCGGCCACGCGGAAACCCGTGATTTGTTCGAAAGCTCAGCACACCACCACTTCCCAAACTCCAATAGAGCCAACTCTGTATGCCCCCTGAATTCATACGTCATACTAGTCAGCTAACTGGGGCCAAGCCGCTCCGATCGTCTGAGCGCAGGGGCCCCAGAAAGCGGCGACCGTACTCGTCCCCCAAACTGCATGTATACGGAGAGCTGAGGAGTTCTACCTTCGGCGGTTCTCCCGGTGTTGGCGAGAGTGGAAGCCCCTTCAACTTCCAGCCGATGGCCTGATTTCTCGCTAGGAGGCACCCCATGCTGCACAACATTCCACGTCGATATTTCTTGGTTTCAGTGGGGTTGGCGACTCTGGCCTTTCTTGTCTCTGGCGGCGCGGCGGCGGAGACCATCACTTGGACCGGGGCTGGGGTCAACAGTTTTGGTCTCACCGCGGGCACGACCTCCAACAGCGTCACCAACCCCTGCAACTCGGAGACGGTCACCGCGGTGTTCACCGATCCCGACACGGCGACCCTCGCGCCCTATCCCGGCTTGACCGGAGGCGGAACGGTGCCCTACATGGGGATGAATGCCAGTGCGGTCAACGACACCACGCAAATGGAATTGACTTTCGGCGGTGGGCAGCCGGTCGAAAACTTGACCTTCTCGATCTATGACATCGACCAACAAAACGGCGCCGGCAGCTCCTGGACCGACATTTTGACCATCACGGCGTTCTTCGGTCCGACCGCGGTGACTATCAACCTCAGCTGCGGGGCCGGCACCTGCAGCCACATCATCAGTGGCAGTGGCACCACCAGCGCCGTCTTCACCGGCGACACCAACAACCCAACTTTCCTCGCTGCCTTGGGCCAGGGAACGATCACGATTCCGGGGCCGGTCGATCGGGTGGTGGTCTCCTACGACGCCGCGGGGCCGGGGACCAACAACCAGTTCATCGGCTTCACCGATCTCACCTTCGACTGCTCGACCACCCCGGTGACCGTCTCTAGGTTCGAGGCACAGCGGTTGGGTGGCGAGCTGATCGCCGAGTGGACGACCGCAGCCGAAACGGGCAATGTCGGCTTCGATCTCTACGCTGAAACTTCCGGCGAGTGGCGCAAGCTCAACCATGAACTGATCCCGAGCCACCAGCTGGATTCACTAGTTCCTCAAGACTACCGGGTCAACCTGGGGGCGAGAGCCACCGAGGCGCGCCGGTTCATGTTGGCGGAGGTCGACCGGCGAGGTCGACGGCGGATGCACGGGCCGTTCGCTCTGGGAAAAGCCTTCGGTGGTGAGAAGAAACAAGCCGGAGTCTCCTCGCTAGACGACCGGGCGATCGACTGGGTGTCGATTCGGGCCCTGCACGGGCGGCTGGCCTCAGAGCGAGCACAGGGGCGACTGAAGTCGCGAGCGACCACACAGCGACCGGGTGACGACAATCGCCAGACCTCTTGCGACTTGCGGGTTTCCCAGTCCGGCTTGTACCGCGTCACCTACGAGGAGCTAACCGCGGCGGGTTGTGAATTGCGCGGCGTGCCCACCGCCGAACTGGCGTTGACCCAAGGGGCGACTCCGGTCGCTATCCGTCTCATCAGTCGCGATGAGCGTTTCGGACCTGGCGACCAGATCGAGTTTCTCGGCCATCAGCTCGATTCGATCTACACCCACACCAACGTCTACCGGCTTCGCGCCAACGCCGCCACGGCTAGGCGGGTGATTGAGACTCGCGGGGCGGCCGACGGGATCCCGGTCGAGAACTATCTTGAGACCCTCTGAGCGTCGATACAGTTTCAGCTCTCCAACCCAAGACCCTTGGTACGCCGAAGCGATCCTCGCCTACACTTCGCCGGTTCGCCGAGATCTACCCCTCCACCTCGACCACCTCCTCGCCGGTCCGGCGCAGCTCCACGTGGAACTCTGGGGGGTGACCGATCTGCCCGACGTGACCCTCGATCATCACGTCGAAGTCTCCCTCAACGGAGTGGTGGTGGACGAACGCCTCTTCGCCGGCCTCTCCTACCAACGTTTCGACGTCAACCTACCGGCCGGCCTCCTGCGCGAGGGAGAGAACCTGACCCTCACCCTGCCGGGCGACACCGGCGCCCCCTTCGATCTAGTCCACCTCGATCGCTACGGAGTCACCTACCGGCGACAAACGCAGGCCAGGGACGACCGCTTGACCCTGCAAACCCGCGCGCCACGGCTCACGGTATCCGGTCTCTCTTCACCCCAGGTTGTGGTCTACGCCGAGAGTGGGAGGACTCTTCGCTACTTGACCCAGCAGGATGTGGCTAGCTCTGACACCGGCTACACGGTGCGCTTTGCAGCCAACGCCCGCCAGGAGCAGAGGTATTGGATCTCGACCATCGAGGCCCTGCTCTCGCCAGGGCTCGCACCGTCGCGCCAACCGGACGACCTCCTGGGCGGCCGCGCCGACTACCTGGTGATCAGCCACGCCAGCTTCAGCGACCGGCTCGGCCCCCTCCTCGCCGCTCGCCAAGCGCAGGGTCTCTCCACCAAGGTGGTCGAGGTGGAAGATCTCTACGCCCAGTACACCGGGGGAGTCTTTGACCCGCAAGCGATCCAGCGTTACCTAGTGGACGCGGCAGAGTCTTTGGGTGTTCGCATGGTGCTCTTGGTCGGCGGTGACACCTACGACTACCTCGATTACCTCGGCGTCGGCTCGATGAGCTTCGTGCCCACTTTCTACGCCACCACCCATCCGGTGGTGCGCCACGCGCCCGCCGACTCGCTGCTCGCCGACCTCGACGGTGACGGAGTGCAGGACCTAGCCCTCGGTCGATTCCCGGTGCGCACTCTCGAAGAGCTGGACACGCTCCTCGCCAAGACCTTGGCCTTCACCCCATCCTCACGCAGTGCCCTCTTCGCCGCCGACGCCCACGACGGCCGCGTCTCCTTCAGCGCCGCCAGCGACGAAATAGCCCAGCACCTACCCGCCGACTGGTCGATTGAACGGGCCTATCTGGATGAGACAGAACTCCCCAAGGCTCGCACACAGCTGATCGGCGCCCTCCAAACCGGCACCCCGCTAATCAGCTACATCGGCCATTCCGGCCCCATGTCCTGGAGCTTCGACAACCTCTTGACCGCCAGCGACGCCCGCGCGCTCACCCACACTATCCAGCCCAACCTCATCTTCGCCTGGGGCTGCTGGAACGGCTATCATTCCGTTCCTCAGTACAACACCCTGAGCCACGAACTCCTCCTCTCCCCTGGCGGAGCCGCGGCCCTCCTAGGCGCCTCCGGTCTCACCGAAGCCAGCTCCGACCGAGCCTTAGCCAACGCCCTCTTCACCGCCGCCTTCGACCGCGGCTTGACCCTCGGCGAAGCGATTCTGGAGGCCAAGCGTCAGCTGGCCACCGAGGCCGGCAACCAAGACGTGGTGGTGGGGATGACCCTGCTGGGCGATCCGGCGATCCGCTTGCAGTAGGGGTCGAGTTTTCCCTTAGAAGGGGAAGAAGATCGGCACCAGGAAGACCAACAAGGCGAAAACCACCAGGGTCAACGGCGCGCCGACTTTCAAATAGTCGCTCGACTTGTAGCCACCGGCTCCCATCACTAGCAGGTTCGCCTTGTGGCTGAACGGCGTCATGAAAGCGGCCGAGGCGGCCAAGCTGACCCCCATCATCATCGGGTAGGGGCTTACTCCCAACCCCTCCGCGGTGCGAAATACGACCGGCGCCAACAGCACCACCGCTGGCGCACCGTCCAGCCCTTGCGACAGGAGGCTCGCCAAGACGATCAGGGCCGCTAGCGTCGCATAGTTACCGCTCGGGCCAGCGATCCTGATGACGCTGTCCGCCATCAACGCCGCCGCCCCGGTGCGCTCCATCGCCACCCCCACCGGCAAAACCGCCGCCACCAGGAAGATCACCTTCCACTCGATCGCCCGGTAGGCCTCCGGCATGGTGATGGCACCGAACAGGATCACCAGCGAGGCGGCGGTGAAGGCCGCCATGTGAATCGGCTGCGTACCGGTGGCCACCAGGCCGATCATCAGCAACAAACCGGCAAATGCATACGGGGCCTTCTTCGTCCGCCGTGGCGCTTGGTCGTCCTGGGACAAGACGACAAAGTCAGGCTCCGCCGCCAAGCGACGGATTCGATCCCGCGGCCCGTGGAGGAGCAAAGCGTCTCCGAAGCGCAACGCCAGGTGGGCAAAATCTCTGTGGCGCGGCTTACCACGGCGCCACAAGGCCACCGCCAACAATCCATAACGCTCGCGAAACTCCAGTTCGACCAGCGTCTTGCCCACCACCTGAGCGCGGGGAGCGATGGCCGCTTCCACCATCCCAACCTCCGATGATTCGAGGGGAGCTTCGTCAGTGTCGGTTTCGAGCCGTACATCGCCCAGTTGCGCCAAGGTCAGCACCCGAGAGGGTTCGGCGGTGATCAACAGGCGATCCCCTGCTTGCAGGAGTTCCCGCGGCGAGACCGCCAGCCGGGTTTCGCCCCCTCGCACCAGGCCGGCGATGGTCAAGCCAGCTAGCTCGCTCAACCGGCTGGCACCGATCGACGAGCCGGCCAGAGGTGAATCTTCCGGGATGCGAATCCAATACAGCTGATCCCCCAGCTCTTGCAAGGCGGCCAAACCGAACTCTTCCGCTTCGAAGTCCGGCTGCGCGGCCGTGGCTTCCAATCGCTCCCTCGTTCCCAAGGCGAGGAGCACATCGCCCTCCTCGAAGCTCCTCTCGGCCAGATCGGTGCGCAGCAGCCGTTGGCCGCGCCGCATTCCGATCACCACCAGCCCTAACCGTTCGCGAAAGTTCAACTCGCGAAGCGATCGGCCCACCAATGCCGATCCTGTGGAGATCCGAAGGCGAACCCCACCCACTCCGCGTAGCGGAACCGGCAGCTCATCGAGCCTCACTGCTTCCACCTGGAGATTTTGCAAGCGTAGCAGCTCCTCCAAATCGCTGGCCAGGCCGTCGACCATCAGAAGGTCACCACCGCGCAGGATGGCCTCACCACTCGGTGCCAACGTCCGTTGCCCGTCGCGCACGATGGCCAAGACCTTCACTCCTAGGGTGTTGCCCAACCGCGTTCGCGCCAAGCTCAACCCATCGAGCGGTGAATCTTGCGGTAGGCGAATCGAAAACAACCGATCCTGCACCTGGTAGAGCTCGGTCAGCTCACCCACCACCGACGAAGCGCCGTGCACCTCGTGCTTCGGCAAGAGCTTGCGCCCGATGGTCAGCATGTAGAGAATGCCGGCCAAGAGCAGTGCCAGGCCGATGGGTGTGAAATCGAACAACGAAAACGGCTCCAGTCCCTCATTCTTGAGTAGCTCGGCGGCCAAAATGTTCGGCGGTGTACCGACCAACGTCGTCGTCCCTCCCAAGATGGCGCCAAAAGCCAACGGCATGAACAAACGCGATGGCGCCAGCCCAGCCCGCCGCGCGATGGTCGACACCGCCGGCATCAACACCGCGGTGGCCGCGATGTTGTTCATGAAGGCCGACAG
>QIHU01000317.1 GCA_003231035.1 Acidobacteriota bacterium | reverse complement strand
CCCAGCCAGCCAGGCGGCGGCGACTCCCAGGAGGTAGAGCAGAATCGCCGGCAGGGCGAAGATGCACATGTTCAAGGGGTCCGGGGTCGGGGTGATGACAGCGGCGAGGACGAAGATGATCAGCACCGCCCAGCGGAAGTGGCGCATGAGGAAACGCGGAGTGACCACCCCGATCTGAGCCAGGGCAAAGATGAAAATCGGCATCTGGAACATCAGTCCCAAGCCGAGAATCACCGTCATCATGAAACTCAGGTAGCTCGTCGCCGTGATGTTGACGTCAAACAATGGGTTGAAGTTGACCAGGAAGCGGATCGCCAAGGGCAAGGCCACGAAGTAGGCAAACGATCCTCCGCCAATGAAGAGGAGCGACCCCAAGGTGACCACCACCAAAGACCAGCCCCGTTCTTTCTTGTAAAGGCCGGGGGCGACGAATCTCCACGCCTGAAAGACCAGCCACGGCGCGACCACGAAGAGGGCGGCGAGGGCGACGATCTTCATGGTGATGAAGAAGGAGTCGGTCACCGCCAACACTTGCAGCTTGTCGCCTTCGGGCAGGTGGGGCTGGATCGGCTGGATGACGAAGTCGACGATCCGGTCGCGAAAGCCCCAGCAGGCGGCAAAGCCCACCGCGATTCCCGCCAGGGAGTAGAGCAGCCGGTTGCGCAGCTCGGTCAGGTGATCGATCAGCGACATGCGCCCCAGTTGATCGGCGCGCGATTCGGCTTCGGGGATGCTCTCCACGGTGCGGGGCGCGGCCTTAGGCCGGGGAGGTCGGGTCCTCGGGGGCGTCGGTGGCGGCCACTGGGGCGTTGTCGGAGGCTTCTTCGCTGGGAGGTGTCGAGTCGGTGGTGGACGCTGCGTCCACTGGCGGCACCGTGTCCGACTGCGGCACCGTGTCCGACTGCGGCACCGTGTCCGACTGCGGCACCGTATCCGACTGCGGCACCGTATCCGACTGCGGCACCGTGTCCGACTGCGGCACCGTCTCGGACCGCTGCACCGTCTCCTCCGGCGGTTCGATCTTCGCTGGCGGCTGCTTCACTTCGCGATCCAGCGCTTGCACGTCCGCGTCGAAGGTCCGCTTCAGGTCGCCCGTGGCACGGCGAAACTCGCCCAGCCCGCGGCCCAGCGTGCGCCCGATCTCGGGCAGCTTCTTGGGACCGAAGATCAAGAGAGCGAGGACCAAGATAAACAAGATTTCCGGCATTCCAAGACCTAGCACGGGACCTCCTTACTTGCCTGATGATCCGCTCGGGACGGCTTGAAGTCAAGCTCGAAGTTCATCGCGGCCACGGAAATATCCTCGCCCGTCACCGGTGTTACACTTCAAAGCATGCGTAAGACTTGGCGAATCACGGCAACCGTCCTTTTTCTCGTAGCTCTGCTGGTGGGAGCCACGATTGGTGATCGACTTCTCGCGGTGAGCAGCGAAGCGCGGAATCACATCCGTGTCTACACCGAGTTGGTGCAGGTGGCACACGAAAATTACGGCACCGAAGTCGAGTACAAACAGCTGGTTTTCGCCTCGATTCAGGGGCTGCTGCGCACCCTCGACCCACACACTAGCTTTCTGGGCCCCCGTGCCTACACCGGCATGCGCGAGAAGCAGCAGGCCAGTTTCTTCGGGCTGGGGATCCTGGTCAGTAGCCGCAACGGCATGTTGACCGTGATCAACCCGATCGAAGGCACCCCCGCCGCCCGCTTAGGGATTCGCGCCGGGGACGTGATCAGCAGTATCGAGGGCGAACCGACCGAATCGATGACCGTCGACGAGGCGGTCAGCCAGCTCAAGGGACCCAAGGGTACCCAGGTCAACATTGAGATCTCGCGGCGCGGCTTGCCGGCGCCGCTGAAGATGACCGTCACCCGGGCGGAGATCCCGCAGACGACGGTGCGCTACTCCCACATGCTGGACACCAAGACCGGCTACATCTGGTTGACCGACTTCAATCGCAGTTCCGGGCAAGAGATGGCGGACGCCATCGACGAACTCAAAGAGAAGGGAATGGAGCGACTGATCTTCGATCTGCGCAACAATGGCGGCGGCCTACTCGATCAGGCGATCGAGGTCGCCGACCTTTTGGTGCCCAACAACACGCTGATCGTCGAAACCCGCGGCCGCGACCAGCGAGAGATTCAGCCTTTCTCCGCCACCAGTCTGGGCGCCGACCTCGACCTGCCGGTGATCGTCCTGGTCAACCGCGGGACCGCCTCGGCTTCCGAGATCGTCGCCGGAGCCATTCAAGATCACGACATGGGGCTGGTGGTCGGTACGCCGACTTGGGGCAAGGGGCTGGTGCAGACGGTCTACACCCTCTCGTACGGCGCCGGCTTGGCCTTGACCACCGCCAAGTACTACACCCCCTCGGGGCGGCTGATCCAGCGCGACTACAGCGACTACTATGACTACGTGACCGCCGACACTTCCGATTTTCTCGCCGCCTTGGAGGATTCTGAAGATGGCTCGGCCGCCAACCCCATCTTCTTTACCGATCTAGGTCGCGAGGTGCGCGGCGGCGGTGGGATCACGCCGGATATTTTGATCGAGCCCGAGACCCTCAACACCTTCGAGCAGTTCCTACTCGCCCGCAATGCCTTCGTCAACTTCGCCGTCGACTACATTGACGGCCACGAGATCCCCGGACCCCAGTGGCGACCGGAGCCGAAGATGTTCGACGAGTTCAAGAGCTGGCTGATCGAAGAGGAGTTGGCCACCGCCGAAGAGGTCAGTGAGAATCTTGGCGACGGGGAGAATCGCACCTATCTGGAGACGATGATTCGCTCCGAGGTTCTGCACACGGAGTTCACCCGCGCCGACCAACACCGGGCGATCGCCGAGGCGGACAAGATGATCCAAGAGGCGCTACGGCTCTTCGATCGGGCGGGCGACCTGCTAGCCCAGCGCGAGAGCCTCGATCAGGCTCCCAAGGTCGAGCGCGCCATCGCCTTCGATTAGCTCACCACGCCACCAGCCCACGCCCCGCAAGACGGCCTCTTGAAGCAGTCATCGTGACAGATCGAATCGGCCGAGTTCCGCTGCACGGTCACGCTATTGGTCCAGAATCCACCTTCCGCCACACTCCTAGAGGCCATGCGAAAACTACCCCTCCTCTTAGCCGGTCTGCCACTTCTATGCTCCCTTGCAGCCAGTGCCCAAGGGCCCACACCGCCGTGTCAACCTTGCGTCGGTGTTCATGTCACCGACACCGCCGCCGCCGTGCGGGCCCTGGAACAACTACCGGCTATCGCCAAGGAAGGGCGCCTCTACATCGCTTTCGATGCCGCTGCCGACGCCGACCCATCGGCCGTCGCCAAGCAGGTTGCCCAGCTCCACGCCGCGGGCGCAACGCCGTGGCTGCGGGTGCACTTCGCCACCCCCACGCCGGTGACCGAGAACCTCTCCGCGCTGGAAGCCGAGCTGCGCGCCGCCACCCTGCTGATCCGCGGTGCCGGCGCCGTGACCCACTTCCAGATCTTGTGGCGACCGGCGGGGGAGGAAACCGTCGCGATCGACCCCGCCGAGTACGCCTTCTTGTACAAGCGGGCAGCGGTGGCGGTCTCTGGAGCCCGCGCCGATGCCCGGGTCCTCACCGCCCCCCTTCCGGGCAACGAGGTCGCGGTTTCGGCCTTCTACGCCAGCGAGGTCGCGGCCTACATCGACGGCCTGGCACTGGCCGCGCCAGGACTCGATCTACCTACGCTAGCCCCCCACCTGGCGCAGCTCGACCCGGGCCGGCCGGTGATCGTCGAGGCCATCCCGTTTCCGGCTCAACCGAGCTTGGCTCTGGCCGCCGCCGCGGAATTGGCGCGCGCCGGAGCCGCCATCGCCTTTTTCGACTTGGATCGGCCTGGGCCGCAACAGCTGCGCCCTTTGGTGACGATGGCCAACGAGTTTCACGGCGAGCTCTCCTTCGACCCGTACTCGATCCCCACCGGGGGCGACGCCGCCTGGTCCTTCGTCCGCGGCTCGGACCTCGGCCTGCGCGTCGTGGTGCGCACGCCCCCCGGCAGCACCCAGTTGCGCCTCATTTTTTCCGACGCGCAATTGCGCCATCCGGAGAAGATCGACCTGGAGAGCGGCGAGGCGGTCGCCCTGTTCGGGATTCGCAAGACCGCGCAGGGCTTCGAACTGACCCTCGACGACCCCCAGCCCATCACCCTCTTGCGCCTGCAGCGGGCCAGCGCCGAGCAGTTGGAAGGGCTCTCCGAGGAGCTGACTGTCGCCTCCGAACGGCAGATTCCGGTCGAGGAAATCGTCCGTCGCTTGCAGACTTTCGACGACGCCCAGCAGCGCAAGCTGCGCCGGTACCAGGCGCTCAACACTACCCATCTGCGCTTCCAGCCCAGCACCGGTCTGGACACCGTGGAAGTGAGCTTCGAGGGCGATTTCTTCTTCCGTCAGGGAATCGGCAGCCAGCCTTCGACCTACGACTGGGCCTGGCAAAGCCTGTACATCAACGGGGTGCGCTGGAAGAACAAGACGCTGCCCGAGATTCCGCTGATCCAACCGGAAAAAGCCGCCTCAATGCCGCTCACCATCGAGCTCACCAAGCGCTACAGCTACCTGCTCAAGGGCTCGGCGGTGGTCAACGACCGCGACTGCTGGGTGGTCGAGTTCCGGCCCGAGGGTGAGCTGGCGGAACAGGAAAAACTATTCCGGGGCACCGTTTGGGTCGACAAAGAACTCTTCGCGCGGGTGCAAACTCGGGCCCTACAGCTCGGCCTCGAAGGCGAGGTTCTCGCCAACGAAGAGACGGTCACCTTCCAACCCTTGGACCTGGACGGCCAGCCGGCGCCGTGGAGCGGCGAGAGCTACTTCCTGCCGGTTCGCACCGTCGCCCAGCAGCTTCTCTCGGTGCTCAACACCACCGTGGTGGTCGAGCGCGAGATCGTTCTCACCCGGCTGCGACTGAACCCCGAGGATTTCGCCGAGCAGGTGGCCGCGGCCCTCGCCTCGGACGCGACCATGGTCCGCGACACCGAGACGGGCCTCAAGTATTTGGTCAAGAAAGAGGGGGTCGAGGGGCGGGTCGAGCAGGAGGGTTTCGATTCCAAGAAGCTCTTCTTGGTCGGCGGCGTCTTCTACGACGATGCCCTCGATTTCCCCATCCCGCTGGCCGGCCTCAACTACTTCTCTTTCGGTGACGAGCCGGGCAGTAACCAACTCAATGTCTTCTTCGCCGGTGCTCTGCTGACCGTCGACTACGCCGAGCCGAGCCTCTTCGGGTCGAAGTGGGACGCCGGCTTCGACCTCTTCGCCGTGGCGCTGCCCTTTGCGGACTCCCTATTCCGAGGCGAAGAGGAGGTCTTGTCGGAAGAGGTGAAGGCCCTGCGGGGCAACGTCTCGCTGCTCTTGGGTCGGCCCATCGGCCAGTTCTTCAAACTGGCGATGGAGTACGAGCTGACCTACGCCGATTTCAGCGACACCGGCAACACCGACGAGAGCTTCATCCTGCCCCAAGACAATCTCACCCAGAGTCTGGGGGTGCGTTTGAGCTACAACCGTGCCGGCTATGGGTTGGCGCTGAGCGGCAGTCTCAATACCCGTTCCGACTGGGAGTTCTGGGGACTGCCCGGCAACCCCGAGTTCGACCCCGACCAAGAGGACTACCTGCTGTGGCAGGCTAAGGCTTCCAAGACTTGGCACCTACCCAAGTTTCGCCGTTTCAGCACCGAGGTCAACTACTTCGGTGGGCAAGACCTCGACCGCTTCAGCAAATATCAATTCGGTTCCTTCGCCGACATCCGCATCCACGGCTACCAGAGCGGTCGGGTGCGCGCCGAAGACGGCTTCTCTTCCCACTTCGCATACGGGCTGGGCGTCGGCGACGGCTTCCGCCTCGAAGGCGTTGTGGACCTCGCCCTGGTCAACGACGAAATCGCCGCCCTCGACAACGAGTTGTTGGCCGGCGCCGGTATCGTCGGTCAGTTCTTCGGCCCGTGGAGCACCATTGTCCGGGTCGATTTGGGAGTGCCGGTGGCCGGACCGGACGACGGCTTCACGGTCAACCTCGTCTTCCTCAAGCTGTTCAACTGATTGCCCAAGTGAGGGGGCCAGAGCGATGAGCACCACGCCTACCGGCAAGGACAACGACAACGACGAGCCCGAACCGGTAGCTCTAGAGGTCACTGCCCTAGAAATCACCGATACTCTCGACCTCCACAGTTTCCCCCCGAGCCAAGTCAAGGCGCTGGTCGCCGACTGGCTCGAACTGGCCTACCAGCGGGGCTATCGGCAGCTGCGCATCATCCACGGCCGCGGGGCCGGGGTTCAGCGACGGATGGTGCGGGCGCTACTCGAACGCCACCAGCGCGTGGACCGCTTCGGCGATGCTCCCGGCAATGCGGGCGGCTGGGGAGCTACGCTGGTCGAACTCGCGGACGGAGCTAGCGCAGAACGACAAAAGCCAGAATGAGAAGCCCTAGCACCACGCGATAGACGGCGAACACCGCCATGCTCTGGCGCTGGACCCAGGCGAGCAGCCAGCCGATGACCGCGTAGGCGGCCACCGCGGAGACAACCAGGGCCAGCAGGGTCGCCGGCCACGAGGTCGAAGCGGGAAAACCGTCGCGGGCCACATCCAACGCGGTCTTGGCGGCCGCCAGTAGGCTGATCGGAATGGCCAGCAGGAAAGAAAAGCGCGCCGCCGAGTTGCGGTCGAAGCCGAGCACCAGAGCGGCGGTGATGGTGATGCCTGAGCGCGAAGTTCCGGGAATCAGGGCCAGCGCCTGCGCCAGTCCGACGAGCAACGCATCGCGCCACCCCAGCCCCGACATCCCGCGCTGGCGGCGTCCCCTCCAGTCGGCCAGCCAGAGAAGCAGGCCAAAGCCGATCGAGGTCGTGGCGATCAGCACCGGGTTGCGAGCCGCGGTCGAGATCCAGCGCTGAGCTGAGAGGCCAAAGAGTGCCGCCGGGACCGTTGCAACGAGGAGCTGTAGGGCAAGGCGCCCCGGGTCGGCGTCGACTTCGCGCGATTCCAAGCTTGCCGCCGGCTGGAGCGCCTTGCGAAGCCGCCCCGGCTGGCGCAAGCAGTGCCCTAACCCTCGCAGCAGGCGGGCCAGGTCGCGCCGGAAGTAGGCGATCACCGCCAGCAGAGTTCCGGTGTTGACCGCCACATCGAAGGCCAGCCCTTGATCGGTCCATCCCAAGAGCCAGGGCAGGAGCACCAAGTGGGCCGACGAGCTCACCGGGAGGAACTCCGTCGCCCCCTGCACCAGGGCGAGCAGCACCGCTTGCAGAAGACTCATGGGCACACCTGCTCATCCTGGCGGACAAGCCTGCTTGTGCGGATCGAATCGAGGTCAAGGAGGGTCAAAGCGCCGCTATACTACCGCTCCTATGAACACATACCTCGTCACCGGCGGCGCCGGCTTCATCGGCTGCAACTTCGTTCGCCTCGCCCTGGCTGAGACCGACGCGCGCCTGGTGGTGGTCGACAAACTGACCTACGCGGGCAGCCTGGAGAACCTCTCCGACGTGCGCGACAACCCCCGCTTCGCCTTCGTTGAGGCCGATATCGCCGACCCGGCCGCGATGCACGCCGCCCTCCAAGAACACCGACCGACCGCCATTCTCAACTTCGCCGCCGAGAGCCATGTCGACCGCTCGATCGACGACCCCGGCGCCTTCATCCGCACCAACATCGTCGGCACCTACGAGCTCCTGGAAGCCACCCGCGCTTACCTCACTAGCGAAGATAAGGGGAGCGAGGAGCGGCGCCGCAATTTCCGTTTTCTGCACGTCTCGACCGACGAGGTCTATGGTTCCCTCGGCGCCACCGGCCTCTTCAAGGAAACCACTCCCTACGCCCCGAACTCCCCCTACGCCGCCTCCAAAGCCTCCGCCGACCACTTGGTCCGCGCCTATCACGAGACCTTCCGACTTCCCACCTTGCTCACCAACTGCTCCAACAACTACGGCCCCTACCAGTTCCCCGAGAAGTTGATCCCCCTGATGGTGCTCAACGCCGCCGAAGGGCGCGACCTCCCGATCTACGGCGACGGCGGCAACGTGCGCGATTGGCTGCATGTGGAGGACCACTGCCGGGGGCTCCTCTCCGTGCTGCTCCATGGCCAGGTCGGAGAAAAGTACAACCTCGGCGGCAACAGCGAGCTGACCAATTTGGAGATCGTCGACACCCTTTGCGACCAGCTCGAACGGTCGCTCCCGGCAGCCGAAAACCCCGCCTTGGCGGGGCGCGAGCTGACCGCTTACCACGACCTCAAGGTCTTTGTCCGCGACCGACCGGGCCACGACCAGCGCTATGCCATCGACACCTCCAAGATCGAGAGCGAGTTGGGCTGGAAACCACGCCATGACCTCGCTTCGGGGCTCGCCCAGACGGTGGCTTGGTACCTTGAGAACCGCGACTGGTGCGCCGCGGTCAGCGAAAGCGGTTACCAGCGCCAACGGCTCGGCTTGTCGGCCCCCAAGACGGCCGCCGAGGCCAGCTGAATGTTCCACGAAACGAAGCTACCCGGGGTCATCCGAGTCGAACCCAAAGTCTTTCAAGATCATCGCGGCTTCTTCTTGGAAACCTTCCGTGCCGACCGCTACCGCGACGGCGGCATCTCGGACCCCTTTGTCCAAGACAATCACTCGGGCTCGGTGCACGGCACTCTGCGCGGCCTGCACGCCCAGCTAGCTCACCCGCAGGGCAAGCTGGTGCGGGCGGTCGAGGGCGAGATCTTCGACGTCGCGGTCGACATTCGGCGCGGCTCCCCCACCTTTGGTCAGTGGGTCGGCGAGCGCCTCTCCAGCACCAACTTCCGTCAACTCTACGTGCCCCCAGGCTTCGCCCACGGCTTCGCGGTGCTCAGCGAGCGAGCCCAGGTCGAGTACAAATGCACCGACTTCTACGCCCCCGGAGACGAACTCGGGATCGTCTGGAACGATCCCGGGATCGGCATTGAATGGCCGCTCGAAGAGCCGGTTCTCTCGGACAAGGACCGCGACGCCCCACGGCTGAGCGAAGTGCTAGACCGGCTCCCCGTTCTCCCCAACGCCGGCACCTAAGGGCCATGGAAGCCATTCCCCAAAGTTCCTTGCCGGCGAGGGACGTCGACTACCTCGCCAGCCACGGGATCACCGTCCAAGAGGCCGAGAGACAGCTGGCGCTGTTGCGCCGACCGCCACCGGCCGCCCGCTTGGTGCGCCCTTGTGTCGTCGGCGACGGAATTCGCCGGCTCGACGAAGATCAGCGCCAACGGTTCATCGCGGCGGGCAAAGCGGCCGCCTTGGCCGGCCGGGTGAGCAAACTGGTCCCCGCTTCCGGCGCCGCGACTCGGATGTTCCAAGCGCCCCTCAGCCTGGCGACCCGCGACGACCTCAACACCGAATCCCTGCGCCGCCTGGCCGAGGCGACAGAGAATCCCAAGCAGGCTCAGGAAGCTCAAGCGGTAATCGACCTCCTCGACCGAGCAGAGTCCCTACCCTTCTTCGCCGACCTCGCCCACCACTTGGCCGAGCGTGGGTTAGGCAGCGACCTAGCGTCGCGCTGGGAGCGGCCGCAAGCGGTTCTCAGCACCATGCTCCACGCGACTAAGGGCCTCGGCTACGGGGAGCTACCCAAGGGGCTGATCCCTTTCCACCGCACGCCAGACGAAGGCTCCAGCCGCGGACATCGCACCGCCCTGGAGGAACAACTGGCGGAAGCGGTCGCCTACACCCAGGACCGCACCGGGCGCTGCCAACTACACTTCACCGTCAGCCAGGAACATGAGTCCGCGTTCAAACGCCACATCCTGCAAGCCCAAACGCGGCTGGCCGGTTGTGCGACCTTCGAGATCAGCTCTTCGTCCCAGTCTTCGAAAACGCGGACTCTCGCCTTGGACGGCCAAGGAAACTTGCTGCGCGACGCGGACGGCAACCTTCATCTTCACCCCGGTGGCCACGGCTCACTACTCACCAATCTCGAAGAGTTCGAGGGCGACCTGGTAGTGATCAAAAACATCGACAACGTCGTTCCCAGGCGTTCGCAAGGGCTGAGCGCCGAGTGGAAGTCAGCCTTGATCGGACTGGCCAGCGAGCTTCAACAGCGCTCCTTCGAACTCGCCGCCGCGGTCGAAGGGGGCGCGGCGGGAGCTACCCGTGAGGCGGCTCGCTTCCTGGCGGCGGAGTTGGGATACCCCCCGCTCGACACCCTGGACGAGCACCAAGTCGCCGAATGGCTGAACCGGCCGTTGCGCGTCTGCGGCATGGTGCCCAACACCGGTGAGCCGGGTGGCGGCCCCTTCTGGGTCCTCGACTCGGCCTTCGGCCCTGCACCGCGGATCGGGCCGCAGATCGTCGAAAAAGGGCAGATCGACACGGCCGAGCCGGCCCAGAAGAAGATTCTCGAAGGGGCGACCCACTTCAACCCCGTCGATCTGATCTGTGCCCCTCGCGATTGCCACGGCGAGCCCTTCGACCTCGCCCGCTTCGTCGACCCCAACACCGCCTTCGTCGCCAGCAAGAAGCTCGCCGGCCAGCCCTTTCAGCCGCTCGAACGGCCAGGACTATGGAACGGAGCGATGGCGGGCTGGAACACCCTCTTCGTCGAGGTTCCCCTCGCCACCTTCGCTCCGGTCAAGACGGTCCTAGACCTTCTCCGGCCCGAGCATCAGGGGTGATGTCCCGCGGGCGACCGGTTGCCGAGTAGAAACTCGCCGCCGCACCCTTCGTCAACCCAGATCTTGTCGCGCGAGATTCCCCAGTTGACGCCGTAGATACACTCCACTCGGCTCAGCTGACGCTCCAGGCAAACTCCGGCGCTGGTATCCGCCCGGCATTCCACCACCCGGTGTCCGCGGGACTCACAACGCACCAGCCGCTGGCCATCCCGACCGCCCGGCTGCCCGGCTGGCCCCTGATTGGGCTTCGGGCCGTACCGTCTATGAACCCGAAACCGGGCGCGGCAACCGCCATCGACCCAGATCCCTCCCCGGTCATAGCCCCAAGTCTGCCCCTCGACGCAGGCCGCGCGACTCAGCTTCTTTGCCAGCTCAACCCCCTCGCCGGTGTCTACTTCGCAATAGCGCCGCCGATGGTTCAACGACTCGCACACCACGAGATCGCCCGTTGAGGAGGGCGGGGTCGAGGAGGAGGGGTAAGAAGAAGAAGGGGGAGGCGCGGAATGACGAGGTGGTGAAGAGGAACCCGGCGTTGCGGAGGTCGTCACCTCGAATTCGGCGCGACAGCCGTCATCGACCCAGATGCCCTTCCAGTCAAAACCCCAGCTCTTGTCGCGCTGGCAGGGAGCCTGGCTCAGCTGGCGGCTGAGCGATACCTCGCCGTCGATATCGACCGGGCAGTGGCGATAGTACCCATCCGTCGATTCGCAGGTCACCGTCCGATCCGCCGCGAAGCAAACCCCCGTCGACATCAAAAAAAACGCCACCCAGACCATCGATCGTTGCATCACGGCAAACCTCCACACTGAATTCATCAAATAGGAC